>JAQZBA010000196.1 GCA_029239365.1 Herbinix sp.
TGGCATTCCGTTTGATAAGGATGAGGATGAGATAAGGAATGCATTAAGCTATGTCAAGGAACATGGCTTTACTTCGGTTCAAATCTATGTTTATTGGAGAGAGTTTGAGCCGAACCAGAGAGGGTTATTTGAATGGGAACATTATGACAGTCAAGTTAGATTAATTCAGGAGGTGGGCTTGAAATTTGTTCCTTTTATATTAATGGGTCCGAAATATGCCGCTCCGGATTGGTGGTTAAACAGTAGACAGCACAAAGGACTCGTTTGTTTGGAGCATGGAAAAGAAAATCCGATTGAATCGGTTTGGAATCTTGAATTTCGTACAGAAATTGACAGAGTATTGAAGATATTTGCGGATCACTATCTGCCTTGGGGAGTATTAGAAAGTATTCAGCCGGGGATATGCGGAGATTATGGTGAGGCAATTTTTCCGGTAGTGGGTAATTGGCCAGGGGATTACCATACCCATCGCGGTTTTTGGTGTGGTGGAGTAGATGCGGTTGAAAGTTTTCGCTCGGAGATGGAGAAAAAGTATGGTTCAGTCGAGCAGTTGAATAAAAGCTGGCGTACCATGTATCATTCTTTTGCAGAAGTAAAGCCTTTTCTTCGGATATTCTATCCCAGTCGCACTGCCTATTTAGATTTTCTGTTATGGTATCATAAATCCATGACGGATTATTCGGATTTTTGGATGGAAGCTTGTAGAAAGCATTTTCCCGGTACTCCGGTTTATCTTTGCACCGGTGGAATTGAAGAACCACAGCATGGGTCTTCCTTCTCGGATCAAGCAAAGATAGCTGCAAGGCATCAAGGTGGTATTCGATTAACGAACGAAGGTAATAATTTTTATGAAAATACATATTTAACGATTCATATGCATAGCGCCTGTGAGTTTTACGGTGCATATCTTGGACTGGAGCCGGTAGGACCTATTTTACCCATCGGAGTTTCTGTTCGTATGTATGGCAGTTTGGCTTATGGAAATCGCCAAGTATTCCACTATTATGGTAATCTGGTGCATGATCATAAGGAAACAGGCGGCGCAACCTATGTGAAGAAATATAACAAATTAATCCATGAACGGAAGACAAATCAGACGATTACGTTTTTCTGGCCGCTAGACGAAGCATTGCTTAGTGGTATTCCGGTATCGGATAGCATCAGAGCATCCATCTGTGCAATTCGCAAGCAATACATGATCAATGTGGCGGATGAACAGATGATCTTGGATGGAGTACTACAAAACAGTAAGGTATTAGTTATGCTCGATACAACAGTAGCTAGAGCCGAGATACTTGAAAAGATTGCTAACTGGGTAGAGCAAGGAGGAGTATTGCTATCAAATTGTCATCCTCATGACCTCGAGGATCAAGCGGTAGCTGGATTTGAAAAAGTCTTTGGTATGAATGCGGCATCGGAGGAAGTATGGGGGCACAGTGAATATTTCGTTCACCCGATGTCATGGATGAACAAGCTTGGGAGCTTGGAACGACAGCACTCAATGATTGCATGGAATAAACTTGATGCGGATGTAATTCCGCTTATGAAGAATCAAGAACGAGTGCAGGGAGCTGTTATAACAAAGGAGGCTTACTGCGCATTTGCTAAAAATTATGGCAAAGGTATGGGGATTTATTTTGCAGCACCACTGGATCTTGACGCGCAGGCGGATGCCATATGGACACCTTCGCCGGCCTTTTCCTTCCTATTGGAAGATTGCTGTAGATATTTTGGCGATTCCCAGCCTATGAAATTGGAGTATGGGCAAACGGCAAAAACGCTAGTAGATGGCAAGGAATGGGTGCTATATGAAGATGGAACAATTAGAGAAGAGTAGAGAATGAAAATATGTCTGAAAGTATTATAAGCATTTTCTATAAGTAATCATTAAAAAGAGGATAACTCGCAAGTGTACTTCACTTGATGGTTGTCCTCTTATTTTAATTTGTTCCATTGTATTAGCAGATTTATAACGGACGTATAATTGACGGGCAATTTTATCTGCACGGAGGTAAGGTGGAACCACGGACAATCAATCTAACCGGAACAACTGCTTTTTGAATCGGATATGCCGGATCCTTAAGAGAAGAAATCAATAAATGGCTTATTTGCTTTCCGATTTCAGGGAAGTCTTGACTAACGGTTGTAATTCCCATTTCCGTCTTTTGCGACCATATGGTATTATCAAAGCCACAAATACTCATATCCTCCGGAACACGGATATCCAATTCCTTGCAGGCGCAGAGAATGGAATAAGCGACCTGATCGTTCTCTGCTTCGATTGCAGTTACTCCGTTGCTCCGTAACCGATTTATCACTGAGTTGAGTTCGGGTACACTGCTGCTGGTAATCGCAGTCTTCTCGGTTAAATAGCCTAGACCACTGATCACGTGATCCATATTTAATGTGAAACCATTTTTACGAATGGTGTGAATGAAACCACCAAAGCGATCACGGATGGAGGAGGTTTCTTCGATCGAAGCGTTTGCCAAAAAGGCGATCTTCTTATGTCCAAGGGAAACAAGATGCTCTGTGAGCAACCTGCCACCTTCAAAGTTATCCGAAACTACATTATGAATATAGGGACAATCATTCGTTTTATCGATTATCACCACGGGTTTTTCGTTAACGACAAAGTTATTCAACATATCTAGATAGATTTTGTTACCCTTTGGGTAATAGACAATACCGGCGATATTTTGCTGTAATAATTGACGTATTGTATATTTTTCTTTGGAAGCATTCTCACTGGTGATATAAATACCCATAAAATAGCCGGCATCATTCAAGGCGGTGCTTACTTCAGTTACAGTGTCAAATAAACCGCCTTTTGCAGTATCAAAAGGTAATACGAAGGCAAAAGTATTGGAGGACTGAACTGGGTTTGGTATATTAATCTCTTTCTTAGTTAGTGCATCTTTTGCAACAAAACTACCAACACCACGTTTACGATAAAGGATTCCTTGGTGTTCTAGGTCGGTGATTGCTCTTTTGGCAGTTATTCGGCTTACACCATATTGAAGCGATAACTGCTTTTCAGTGCAGATTGGCTCATCATAAGAAAAATTACCGCTTTGTATTTTGACAGAAATATCATCAATAATAATTTCATATAAATTCTTTTTACTGTTTGGGCTATCGACTTCAATAAGATCCTCCATTTGATCATCCTGATTTAATGTTCCCATTTCTGCCCCCTTCTAGATATCATATATATTTAAGTAATATAGTATATCAAAGTTGTAAAAAAGTCAAACAGTAGATATCAAACAAGCATGATATATTAAAAAACTAAACAATTCGATATTAAATGTCGTATGATATATCAAAACTAGAGACAAAATTCCCGAGGAATTAAAAGGAAAAAGAGGATTTAAGTGCAATGTGCCTAGAAATATTCGGAAAACAAAAGATTTGTTAGCATTATTTATAAAAAGTCACTATTTTTAGATTGACATACCAAAATAATTATGCAATAATATGATATATCAAATACGAGGAGGAAGAAGCTTGAAAAAGATGAAATCGAATTTACCGAAGAACAGAAAAGCAAACACGCGCTTTAAACTGTTTGCGGATCTTAAAAATGGATGGCAGCTATATGCCATGGCTCTACCGGCGATGATCTTACTTTTTCTTTTTGCCTACATGCCGATGGGTGGCTTGGTTATTGCTTTTAAAAAATACAATTTTAGACAGGGTATCTGGGGAAGTGATTGGATGGATCCGTTATTCAAGAACTTTGAGATACTGTTCAAAAGTAATGCAATGGCGATGAATGCAATCAAAAACACACTTTTTTTAAATACTTTGTTTATTATCGTGGGTACGATTTTCGCATTAGTTCTCGCTCTTGCTTTCAATGAGTTGACAAACAAACATTTAAAGAAGGTGACCCAGTCCTTAAGCTTTTTACCTTATTTTATATCAACCGTTGTTGTCGGTATATTTGTAAGCGGTTTACTCAGCTATGAGAATGGAACCCTGAATAAGCTGATTACCTCCTTTGGTGGCGAGAAGGTAGCTTTTTACATGAATGCTTCCTATTGGCCCTTAATTCTATTAATTGTTAATGTATGGAAGGGTGCAGGATATAGCTCGGTAATCTATTTGGCTACATTGTCAGGAATTGATGGATCATATTATGAGGCTGCTCAGATTGATGGTGCTACTAGATGGCAACAAATCTGGAATATCAGTCTTCCTTTATTAAGACCTACGGTAGTTGTTATGACTTTGTTAGCAGTGGGTAGGATTATGAATGCAGATTTTGGTCTGTTTTATAACGTAACCAATGATGTGCCTATGCTTCATAGCACAACAGATGTTTTAGATACATATATATTCAGAGCGCTACGACAAACAGGTGATATTGCAATTTCATCAGCAACCGGTTTCTTCCAGTCTGTTGTATCATTTATACTTGTAATCATTTGCAATGGATTGGCAAGACGTTATGAAAAGGATTCGGCATTGTTCTAATTTATAACCTATTGATCAGAAACTCAAAAAAATAATGGAGATTGATGAAAATGAATAATAGAAAATTTACCTTGGGAAAATTCTTAGTAACATTTTTTGTGGTCGGCTTTTCACTCATATGTCTTTATCCGTTTCTTATGGTAGTCGGAGGTTCCTTGACCACCGATGCAGAAGCGGCTGCCTACGGCTTTAGTTTAATTCCCAAGGAGCCTACCTTAGCAGCTTATAAGGTTCTTTTTTCCAATCGGACAATGATTTTAAATGGATATAAGGTAACCTTAATTGTTACAGTGATGGGAACGATATTTTCGGTGCTCATCAATTCTATGATGGGATATGTCTTGTCAAGAAAAAACCTTCGTTTTAGACGTTTTATCAATTTTTATGTATTGTTGACGATGTTATTTAATGGTGGTTTGGTACCTTGGTATATTGTCTGTACAAGATATTTACTTCTGAAGAACAATATTTGGGCATTGATCATACCCAGCTTAGTTAGTGCGTGGTACATATTCCTGGTTCGTAATTACTTTTCCTCCATACCGGATGAGATGTGGGAGTCAGCAAAGTTAGACGGAGCAGGAGAGTTTACAATCTTCCACAGGATATATCTGGCGCTTGCAAAGCCTGTTATTGCAACAATTACCTTATTTGCAGCTCTTGGCTTCTGGAATGACTGGTGGCTTGGTTTAATGTTAGTTGAGAACTCTAAGTTGCAGCCACTTCAAATGCTTTTAAGAACCATTGTAGCGAACATTCAATTCTTACAGACCATGGGGAGTAAATCGGCAGAGGCACAAGCACTACTCGCCTCGGTACCCAGTGATGGCGTAAAAATGGCCATGGTTATCATTACAACAGGACCAATCATCCTGTTATATCCCTTCCTACAAAGATACTTTATCAAAGGTATTATGGTTGGAGCGGTGAAGGGATAACATTTTAACGATTGCACAGGAGGATATGAATAGACGGTCTTCCTTGTAATATAAATAGAAAAGGAGAGTAGAGTTATGAAAAAGCAAATTAGAAATTTACTCAGTGTGTTGCTATGTATTATGCTTGCAGTTTCCATGCTGGCGGGGTGCGGTAAGAAAGCAGAGACAACAGATACCAAAGACACTGGAGAATCAGCGAATACAACCGCTGAGGACAATGATGGAGGGGACGCTTCAAAGAGTACGGAGCTTGAACCTGTAACACTGCATTTTATCTTCTTTGGAGATAAAAAAGCAGATACGGATAAAGTTTGGGATGCAATTGCGGAATACACCAAAGAAAAGCTAAATGCAACCTTTGATGTACAATTTATCGCAGGTACTGACTTTTCACAAAAACTGCTGGTGAAAGCCGGCGCCGGAGATGCTTGGGATTTAAACTTTGATAGCGACTGGACTTGCTATTATCAAATGATCGCAAATGATGCATATTTGGCAATAGATGATTTACTTCCTCAATATGCACCTGATTTATATAAAGTATATCAGGATAAAGGCATTCTTGATGCCGGTAAATCGAAAGGACAGATTGTTTCCTTACCTTGGACAATGGCTATGAACAACCGTACCTTCTTCCAATGGAGAGGTGACCTTGTAGAAAAGGCTGGTATTACGGTTGATAAGGCTTCTCTCAAAACCTGGGAAGGTGTAGATGCTTTCTTACAACAATTAAAAACTGCTTTCCCGGATAAATATATTCTTGAAAATGCCGGTTTAATCGGTTCCCAGGAAGGTTTAATGGAAATTGGACATGGTCTTGCTATTAACCTGAATGATCCTACTTGCAAAGTAGTTCCTGTCGAGACGACTCAGACCTATCTTGACAAAGCAAAGTATGCTGAGAAATGGCAGAACGAAGGAATTATCTGGAAGGATATCTTAACCGATACAACTGATCACAATACATATATCAATCAAGGTAAATTAATCACGAAATGGGGTACTCACGAGTTTAGCAATCAAAAGAGAGCATGGCTTGATGAAGGTGCTAAGTGGGATTTCACAGAAGTTTATCCGGATGGTCTTTACGCAAACAGATCTCCGCTTTCTAACCTTGTAGCTATTCCTGCAACTTCAGAAAACCCGGAGAGAACTTTAATGTTCTTGAATTTACTGGAGACTGATCAAATCTTATATGACATGGTACATTATGGCATCCTTGGTGATACTTATGAATTAAATGGCGAAGAAGCAGTATTCCCTGCAGGTATGACAGCAGAAAACTCCAGTTACATGGAGTGGGGCGGCCGTTGGGCTCTCTGGAAGCCGCAATTTATGCGTCCCGACGCATCCTATGGCGAAGGCTTCTGGCAGGCGGAAGCTGATTATGCAGCATCTCTACCTCAGAACGTGAATAATCCTTTGAATGGTTTCAGTTTTGATGTAACCAATGTAAAAACTCAGGTTGCTCAAAGAGATCAGCTTTATACTGATGCAAATAAATTAATAGAAGCAGGTCTTGCCGGTAATTATCAAGATGCAGTAACAAAATTAATCAATGATACGAATGCAGCAGGAACTCAGGATGTTATTACTGAATGCCAGGCACAAATTGATGCATTCCTTGCTTCTAAATAATTCAAAGAGTTAAAGTAATTTGTAATAGTAAACAAAGTTCCAAAATATATAAAATTATAAAATAAGGACGCCTCTGTTGGCATAAGAAAAGAATATGAATTAGGTATAGTGAAATATTCCTTTCTGCTGACAGAGGTATCTTAAATAAGGGGCACTGTAAATGAGAAAAAAAGTGATACATATAATATCCCATTCACATTGGGACAGAGAATGGTATATGCCTTTTGAACAGCACCGACTCAAATTGGTGCAACTGGTGGATGACTGCAT
>JAQZBA010000001.1 GCA_029239365.1 Herbinix sp.
CATAGCCCGCTGATAACTTCAGTCCCTTCTCTAGGATTAGCTTCTCCAACTGCCTCATAGCCGGTCCAACGGAACCACCACAGGTGATTAGGGCAAATACATAGGAATTATTCTTCATAGACAATGTTTTAATAAATTGCTCCATAAGCTTAGGAATGCTAATATAATAGACGGGAAACACAAATCCTATCCGTCCTTCCGGCGACTCCTTAAGCTCTTTGATACTTGCGCTATGAATTCGGATCACTTCACAGTCCGGTATCCGGCTTGCTAGATCCTTGGCTACCTTCAGTGAATTACCGGTACCGGTAAAATAATAAATTGTCGTCTTCATCCTTCACCTCCAACTAAATCATTATCTTCTAGATATTCTTTTGATTGGGTAAATTATTTACGAAGGTAAGCAGTTCATCAAAGTTTCCCTGCTGATAGATGGAACTATCCAAATCCTCAGGACAGATCAGGCAATCCTTCAGAAGATACGTGTCCATGCCTAAATTAGCTGCACACATGTCCTCTTTCACATCATTTCCGATCATAATACATTCCTGCGCTTCTTTCCCAAGATTCTTAAGTACCTCTAAATAATAATCCATCTTTGGTTTACAATAAGTACTATTATTATAGGTCGTAATCAAGTCAAAATCCTCCGGATCAAGTCCTGCCCAGTTCAGTCTGGTATGGGTGGCCACGGGAGGGAACAGTGGATTCGTTGCTAATGCGAGGGTATAGCCCTTCTTCTTCAGAATCCGAATACATTCCTTCGCATGGGGATGTGTCAAGGTCGTACTCTTCGCTTGATGAAATTCATTCCGATAGAATTCGTCAAACAGTGGCTCTAACTCCTTTGCTTTCTCACCCATTACTGAGCAGAAGACGATCCAGAAACGTTCTTCATTCGTCATGGTTCCATCATTTTCTATCATTGCTTTCGTTCCTACCCACACTGCTTTCGTTAGCTCCTTGGGATCATAACCATAAGGGGCGAATTTGGTAGCCAATGCTTTAAAGTAGGAATCTAAGAAAAGTTCTTGATCAGGCATAGGAAGCAGGGTTCCATCCAAGTCAAAAATGCAAGTATTCATATGCTCTTCCTTTCATAATACCGTGATACGGTTCATACTGATTTTTCCAGTTATATCTCCTACATACTATCAAATTCGACCTCGATATTCAATCCTTTTTCTATAAGAATTCTTATGAAAACCTTAGTCTTAGATATAAAAATATAAAGACTCAATTAGATATTCCTGCCCATGCTCGTTGGCGCACTTAAGTAAATGATTTTTTACTGTCTGTATGGAGGCTTTACCAAAGGTATAGTCCTCCATCAGCTTTTCATAGCGCTTCTTCTCAGCAGCGGTACAATCCTTACTCAAATACCCCCATACATGCTGGGCGGCATTGGTCTGAGCTCCTGTATTTTCAGGCATCCGGTATGCCCTCTCAATAATCTCATAGAATTCCTTAGCAACCCGATTCTCTTTCTCCTTTAGCAGCTCCCGGATTGCTTGATAAGCCTTCGCATCCTTACTTAATACATAATACTTATATCTGGCCCATTCCGACTCCAACTTCATTGCTGTGGAATTCTTCAGGACAACATGCTTACACTTAATTGCAGACAGATTCTTATCCTTGACTTCCAGCATAATGTCCGGATCAACACTCTTCAACTGTTGATAATATTCGATAAATGTCGAGATATTGATGGTATCAGAATGGCTCCCCGGTTTCGCTTGGTCCTTCTGCTGAGAATAATGAATCTTTTGCTTTCCGTCCACCTCACTCCAAGTATGGTTACACTGAGTAATCCACTGGTAATCCGATAACTCTTCTACCGGAGGATTAATATGATGATGGAGATTGTCAAAAATAACTGGCGCACCGCAGACCTTTGAAATCCGAAGTACCTCGCTGATATTAAAGCATCGTTCATCATTTTCGATCACAAGTCGTCGCTTTACTTCCTCCGGAAGTAGTCCATACTCCCGAATAAAACGATTCGCAGCTTCGGTTCTATTATCATATACTCCGCCAATGTGTAGAATTAGCTTATTTGACTGATCTACACCCAAGGCATCCAGTAATCTTGCATGGTAGATCAATTCCTGTACGGCCTTATCTATCACCTCTTGATGATTCGAATTGAGTACTGTATATTGTCCGGGATGCATGGATACCCGAAGCCCAGCCTTCTTAATGATAGTTCCGAGCTCCTCGAACACTTCCCTGTAATCCTTCCACCAGTGTACCTTGTTCACCGGATGGGATCCAAAAGGAATCAGCTCTGAGCTGATTCGAAACAAATGGATATCGTTTCTACTATTATAATCCAATAGAACCTTCAGTGCTTCCAAGTTCTTAAGAATCAACTTTCGTAGATTCTCATCGGTTGCATTTTTCAGTGTACAGCCGGAGATGGAAGTACCCGGAACACCAATCGCTAAGCATGCATAGCCAATCGCCATAAGCTCCTCCTTTGACAGTTTGAACTCACATCATTCTGCTAATTCAAGTATTGCCATAAATTGAAACCTTATTGAATAACATAATTTTACTACGATACGAACCCGATATGCTATGACATCACTTAACAATCATATAACAGCAGCTGCTTCTGCCACTCTGTTTGAGGCTCATAATCCTCCAACGATATACTTCCTGCCTCTAGTAGGATACTTTTCTTAAGGACCTTAATCTCTTCTTCTCCCAGTAGCGGATAGATCTTAGCATACTCCTCAGGATAGAAACATTCCTCTAACAGAAGAGTAAGATCGATAATACTTCTGACCTGCTCGAGAATTAAGGTAACTTTAGCAGCAAGTGTAGCTTGTTGATTCAGCAACAATATGAATTCTCTAAGCTTATCATCCTCCATCGGCGAACCCTCATAGAATTCCTCGAGTATAACCCAATCATGATCAACTACAATAAAGAATCGTTCCAAGGTCTTCAGATTGACATTATTCCATAGCCTCTCTGTAAGCTCCGGTATAGTAACCCTTAGATAACTACTTTGTTCCTCATTAAGTTCAAGCTCCTCCATGAGCTGTGATAAAGACTCCTTAAGCAAGCTTCTTACCTCTTCCTTGTTCCTACCGGATAGTATATTTTGTAACTCTACAAGGTCGGACTTTGTTAGGGTAAGCACTGTATAATCCTTTTTCAACATTACACAGCCTATGGCATTGATCAAGACCAATTCACAGAGATTAATCAACATATGTTCTGCCTCGCGATCGAAGCAGTGAATCAACCGATTAATAGGATCCGCTTCGAATTTGTTAAGGATCGAATCTTCCATGCATAATAAGCTTAGGTATCGCAGAATAAATTCCACACCCAAGTATTCTTCCATTGGAACCAGGAGGGGATAATCAATACTACCAGGAATATCATGTGACCCGTATTCTATATTATAATCGTGAAAAAACTTCACAATTCCCTCAAATATAGAATCCTGGTAAGCGATGCTGGCCAATTTACGATCATTCCTTTGAAGCTGCTCCATCACCAGCATTGCTTCCTTTTTATTTTTTGCAGTTACATCTAATCCACGATAAAACAATACTGACATAGTCTCATTCCTTAACTGCTCCAGTATCGTCTGTAGATCAGGTATCGTTTTCAGATATGCTCCGATTAAATAAGTAATCGACTGTAATAGTTCCTGTGCTTTCTCAATCGGAACTGAACTACTCTCACCATTCGTATAGCGTTCAACTTCCTTCGCCATAAGATCCAGTAGACTAAATTGAAGCTTTTCTATCTGCTCCGGTGTCATTAGATGGTTATTCGCTACTTCCTGAAGTATTGATTGAAAATAATAACCCTGGTTAAGTGTATTCATATCGATACCCAAATTACTTTTACTTAACGAATTCATTCTAAGACCTCCCTTCTCATTTCACTATCAATTAATATTTTTTCTCATCCCAATCCAGAAAATCCGTATAATCATCTTCATAGCCATTCACTTTTTGATAATCTTTTGTTCTATAGCGAATATCCCTACAATAATTCTCAAGCATGCTAGATCGTAAAAATTCGATAGATCCATGACACACCTCATCATAGTATAGCTTCATGAGCCCAATCAGCTCATCATCGGATATCTCCTCCAGTGATTCCTTCTTAAAATAATAAAAACATTCCTGAAGCTCATTGAGGATTTCCACATAATCCTGTTGGTTAACATAAACAGAATCTGCAAACTCCATAATAAGCTTTTGTATGATTCCACCGCCAAATTCAATTCGGCCGGTCTCTTCCAATACCATCTTACGATTTTCAACCAGCTCCAGTATCTCCTGCTCTGACAGCTTCAGACCAAAACGTGAAGTATAATCATTACAATCCCTAATAATAGTAACAGTCTGTTGATTCATAAGCATAACAGGCAAAAACATAAATTGATTGTTCATAAGCTAATATCCTTTCTGAAAATAATTTTGAAAAGGGGGTTGACAATCATAGATATTTGTGCTAATATTATATTGGAAAATTATATATAATGCATTAAATAGCACAATTAATTATATTATATACTTCCATTGCTCTAAAGTCAACATCATTTTAAGAACAATAAGTTTGCTATAGCAAATACATAAATAATTGCCCATGCAGGGCAAACCTTAAAGCCAGCATAGCTGGCTTTTTAGATTCCCTATCTGTAACTTATGATTCATTGTTGACTTTATTATCTGGAGAGATACTCTCATCTCCTATTATCTTAGCACGTCTTCATTAAGCTAATATAAAACTCAACAACCTTGATTAAGCTTGCTATCTTAATTCTCTCATTATGCCCATGGATTAAGCCTCGTTCCTCCTTGCTTAATTCCATTGCAGAAAATCGGTATACCCGGTCGGTAATTCGGCAATAATGTCTGGAATCACTGCAAGCCATCATCAGATAAGGCGAAACAATGGCTTCCGGCCAAGAATTTTGGATTACCTGTACCAGCTTCTTGTATTCCTTACAATCAGTATCTGAACAGGGAGACGGATTTACACCATTGACTACCTTAACCTCGATCTGATCATTCGCGATTACCTTCTTTAGGTAGCTCTGTGCTCCTTCCATTGTATCCACACCTAACAGTCTCAGATTCGCACCTGCGCTTACCTTGGTTGGTAATACATTAATCGTATTGCTTCCTTCCATCATCGTTAACGCACAGGTAGTTCTCATCATTGCATTCAATTCACCACCGGAACTCTTGCCAATTAGATTAAGTAATGGAGAGAAGCACCATAGATTGGCAAATAGAATACGATAGGCAAAGCTACTGTGTCTGCCCAGTGTATCAAACATGGATCTGACCGGTTTGGTTAATTGAAAATGAAACGGCTTCCTCTCAATTGCAAGTATCGCCTCTGAAATGCTTCCTAGCATGGAATGCATCGGAGGTGTAGAGGCATGCCCACCCTTACCCTCTAGAGATATTGAGACATTCGTTATTCCTTTTTCGGCAATACCAATTAATGCAGCCGATTTCTTAACCCCAGGGAACACCTTATCAACAACTGCACCGCCCTCATCCAGTACGAGTGCAGGCTTAATCCCCCTATTTTCCAATACTTTTACGATTTCGGGACAGCTGTCTCCAAAGACTTCTTCCTCACCGGAAAAAGCAAAATAAATGTCCTGTTCCGGTAGAAATTTATCAAAAATCAGATGCTCGGCAGCTTCCAGAATTCCGCAAAGGGTGCTCTTCGTATCCAACGTACCTCTTCCCCAGAGCGTTCCATTCTCAATGATACCTTCAAAAGCTGGCTTTAACCAGCCACTTTCATCAGCAGGTACAACATCATAATGTGACATCAGCACCGTAGGCTGGTCCGAAGCTATCCCCTTAAGGCGATATAAGATTCCGGTTTTTCCTATATATTCTCTGCTGCAGTTCTTATGTATGAGAGGATATCGCTCCTCTAAGAGTGCTTTAAACCGGGTAAATTCATCCCAGTCGGTTAAGCTCTCATCCATGTTTGATATGGTGCGACAGCGGATCATCTCTGCCATATTATCTGTGATCTTATTATGATCAAGGGAATAGGTCACTTCTTCTGTCACTGCTTGTGATATTGGTCGTATTAACCATGCACGCATCAGGATAATAAGTAATAATATTCCTACGAGTGCCAACAGGATAAAGCCTATCGATTGAAGCATTCGTTCCTCCTACTTAAATTTTATTCTTACTATATAGAATCCTCGCTGCTCCAATCGAGATCAAAGCACCGACCGGAACTAAGATACCCACAGAACCTGACAGGGAGGGTACACAAATAAATAGAATAATCATAAATATCATAGGCGCCAGGGATATCTTCCAGTTCTTGCTTACATACACCACTGCAAGGCCGCCAAACAAAGAAGGGAGTATATTTTCAAAGGCTGGCTTCAGAGTAGGTGAATTAATAATGGGAGCGAGTTGAGCAAGTAGTAAGACACCGACTGCAATAACGATGGTAGTAACAATGGAGGAGGTTGCAACCGCTATGGTTGATATTACCTCTCCCTCCTCCGTACCGGATTTAACCTTCGCATTTTCCATCGCACTTAAGGCACTTGGAACCTTAAGATTAGTGA
Source organism: Herbinix sp. (assembly GCA_029239365.1). Taxonomy (GTDB): domain Bacteria; phylum Bacillota; class Clostridia; order Lachnospirales; family Lachnospiraceae; genus Mobilitalea. The sequence goes on from JAQZBA010000001.1 coordinate 6,599, forward strand.
GATTACCCGTTACAAAAGCCAGATATGAACCTCCTGTGCCAAGCATCGGAGTAAAGGTAATTACCTCAATTGTCCCAACCGTCCAGAAGATCGGTGCTACGCCCAGCAATCCTTTAAACACCGGAGTAAATCCCGGCCAGGCATCATAGTAGACACAGATTGCAATCGGAACGCATAGAAGTAATACAATTGCAGTCCAGATCCATATCCTCCCGTAAAAATGTGACATTTCATCATAAGATTTCTGTTTCATGTCCTCTTTCCTCCTTATCCTATGATTGGTGTAATCAAGGTTGCGAAAGCCATAGCTCCGAGCATACTGATCGGCAAGGCATAATTCTGTAACCAATTCATCTTACACTTCTTAATTAATAAACCACATATCCCCATAAGTAAGGCCGAAAATAAAAGAACAAAGAAGGGTATCCATCCTGCAAGACCACCTCTGATGTCTGCAAATACCATACCTAAGAAAGCAGATATCATTCCTAAAAACATAGCAGTGATAAATAAATCGCCCCATTTACTATCCTTGTTCTTAATTGAGAGCAGACCCTTCTGAATTCGTTTTAAAAGAATTGGGACTAATACAATACTGGGAAGTATTCCAACGGTCATTACCCAGGCAATCGCCGAATATACTTTCGGATCCGTTATGGTATCAGAGAGTGATACCTGCAAGGCATTCGCCGTCGTTGTAGCCGCCGGTAGCTCATATGTAATTGCTCCGATTACACTAAGTCGTATCCATGGAAGAGGTAAACCCAAGAATTTTGATAAGGTCACCACACCTAACAGGATTGAAACCGCAGGTGCAATTGTAAAGATTGAAGTAGAAATAATTGTCTTTCTAACCTGTCTCATATCCATGCCGATGGCCTTAGCACGCCGGTAGGAACGTATGAGGAAGAAGAAAGATTGAGCGATAACAAATAGAATAACAATTACTGCTACCGCATACAGAAAACTACTATTCGGGTCAAAATTCATGGTGTTTACTCCTTTTAAGATATTATATTTTATAACAATTCTTCTATAACTTAATAGCTTTGTTATCAAGCTCTTACTATGTTTCATTGTTCCTTGCTATTATTTTCTTGATTAATAAACTTCATTATTTAACATTGATATGATTCTCAAGAGATTGGTTCTCAGGAGCTTGATTCTCAGGAGCTTGATTCTCCTGAGTATGACTCTCAATAGTACGGCTTCTATGGGTATGGTTCTCATGAATATGGTTTTCATGAGTATGACTCTCATGGGCATGGTTGTGATGTGTGTCCGGGGTATGGTTATGACTGTGAGTTAATGACTCATGGTTATGAGTATGACTATGCTCGCCGACAATCTCCGGATTATGGGTATGAATATGATGACCATCCGAATGATTGTGTTTATGCTCATGCATCGCCGCCTCGTGGATATGGGAGTGATAATGCACCTCCGATATTGCAAAATAACAGCCAATCAGCATAATACCAAGCGCTATCAGGAACTGTAGGGATATTCCCTCCCGGAAAATGATCCAGGAAATAATCACTCCGATAAAGGGGGCCGTCGCATAGAAGGTACTGGTTCTTGCTGCACCCAACGATCTCTGAGCCTTTATATAACAATAGATACTTAGGCCATATGCTACAAAGCCAAGAAGTAAGGTACCTAGAATCGATGGAAGATGCCTACTGTATTGTCCCATCACGATGGAAATCAATAAAGCACCTGTTCCTGATCCAATTCCCTTGATGATAACAATTTGAAGTGGATCCTTGATCGAAAGCTTTCTGGTACAATTATTCTCAAGGCCCCACAGACAACAAGCAAGAAGAACGAATACTGAGCCCAAGGAAAAGGATAAGCTTTCTCTTCCTTCCAGTGTAAGAACAATACTTGATAAACTGATAAAGCCAATCGCAATCCACATCCTCTTTCCGATCGCTTCCTTAAATACCAAAAGAGCCAACAAGGAGGTAGCAACAATCTCAAAATTATTCAATAACGATACATTAGCAGGCTTGGTCAATGTTAATCCAAGCATAAGAAGAATTGGTGCTCCTATATCCAGTATAATCATTGCTATCACAAAGGGTAGCTCTTGTCTAGTCAGCTTCGCTTCCTTCTGATCCTTTTTTCTACTCTTATAAATGTTACGTACAAGTAGCATCCCAAAGCCTGCACCCAGATACAAAAGAGCTGCAATCATAGTGGGAGGTATCTCCTGTAATAATAATTTTGATAAAGGCGAGCTGATACCATAGAGCGCCGCCGCCATTATTGCAGTTAAAGCAGCACCTATATTAACCAATTGTCTTTCAGGTAATTGTTTTTGATTTTTGCTTTTCATATCATCGTCCGTTCCGTTTCCTGTCGCACTAAATGGTTTGTGCTTGTGAAACCTGAATGTTAATTAAATACTTGTATAGATTAATTAAACGTCTAGAATATTAGGCCTAGTAATGACTAAAACATCTTCTTTAAAGTTTTAAGATGATCCTTATACGGAGGGTACCTAAGCGGTATATCCAGCCAATTTGCTTTCTTCAGAACACTCTTCTTATGTGAGAAGGTATCGAAGCTATCTCTTCCGTGATATCTACCCATTCCACTATCTCCTACACCTCCAAACGGCATATGTGAGGTAGCAAGATGCATGATGGTATCATTGATACATCCACCACCGTAAGAGATATTACCGATGATCTTTTTCTCATTCTCTTTCTTTGTCGTAAAATAGTAAAGTGCCAGTGGCTTTGGTCGACTATTAACCATAGTTATCACTTCATCGAGATTACTAAATTCCAATACCGGAAGAATTGGTCCAAAGATTTCTTCTGACATCACCGGGCTGTTCCAGGTAATATGATCAATAACGGTTGGAGATATCTGATTACTCTGTCTGGAGAAGGTACCTCCGATGACAATCTTCTCACCCTCTAGTAAACCTAATAACCTGTCAAAATGCTTCTCATTAATTATTTTCGGAAAGTTCTCATTCGTGCAGGCCTCGTCACCATAAAATTGATGAATGTATTTCTTCAGCTTCTTAAGAAGTACTTCCTTCACATTATGATGAACCAACAGATAATCCGGGGCAACACAGGTTTGTCCTGAATTCAGGAATTTACCCCAGACGATGCGTCTTGCGGCCAACTCCAGATTGGCTGTTTCATCGACGATACATGGGCTCTTGCCACCCAGCTCCAGTGTAACCGGGGTTAGATGCTCGGAAGCTGCTCTCATTACTGTCTTACCAACCGTTACACTACCTGTGAAAAAGATATAATCAAACTTCTGCTCTAGCAAAGACTTATTGGCGTCTCTTCCGCCTTGTATGACAGTAACATACTCCTTCGGAAATACCTCGGTCAGAATCTGTTCGATTACTGCCGAGGTGTTAGGTGAATAGTTAGAGGGCTTAACAATGGCACAGTTACCTGCAGCAATTGCACCGACCAACGGCGAGATGCTTAATTGAAACGGATAGTTCCAAGGCGACATGATCAGTACAATTCCATATGGCTCTGAATAGATCCTACTTACGGAAGGAAAATTAGTGATTGGGGTCTTCACCTGTCTTGGCTTAGCCCACCCTTTCAACTTCTTTGTTACAAACTTAATCTCCTCCAAAACCATGCCTATTTCTGTTGCATAAGCTTCAAAGGGGGCTTTATTTAAATCTTTTCTTAGAGCCTCCATAATATCATTTTCATGGTTACGAATTGATTGCTCAAGATTTTTTAGGAATTCCATCCGCTTAATAATGTTCTTAGTCTTTCCTGCTGTATAATAGTATCTTTGTATTTCTAATGCATTTGCTATATCCTGCATATTTATATTAATCCTCCAATCTTTCGACTATTATATATTAATAATTTATAAATTGACAAACCAGACGTTCCGGATAGTGTATAAAGCTTTCATAAATTGTATTATGCCAACTATCTTATATTTTAGACTCATTTACCATATTTTTCACTCCGATTAGTGATAGAATCAATTATTAATTAAAATCTTTCTCCCTACCTACAACAAAATCCATGCCAAGCGATGAATTGTGTTCTCAATAAGTAAGAAAGCCGATTGGTTGTATATTCCTACAGACCAGCCGGCTTTCTTATTATTAATTATGAAGACTATTTATTACCTAATTGTGTTAAAAGTTCTTGAATTAAAGCATCCCTTTTTTTACTTTTCCAGTTCACAATCGCTGTTTCACCAATAACTGCGCCTTTTTGTTCACAACTTTTCTTCATTTGCTTGATCGCATTATTGCCACCCATCCAGCTATGAGGGAAAGCCTGTGTTACAAATAAGTCTACCTTCTGACCTTTGAGTGTAGGGACTTTATTAAGATAGGCTGCCAATACGGGTGAGATGGAGAACCCTCTCACCGGTGCTCCAACAATCACATAGTCAAATCCACTGATTTCCGGTTCCGGCTTAAATTGAATACGATTGATATCAATCTCATTTTTATTCTCGCCACCGACCGGCTCTAACTTTCTCAGTTCCACAACATGACCATTCTTTATTAGCTTATCCTTCAATTGCTCTGCTACAGATAAAGTATTACCTGTGTGCGAATGTACTAATAGACCGATTTTCATACCATACCCCCCAAATGTTAATGATATACTTACACTTACCATAGCAGATTACTTCATGCTTTTTAAGTATTAAGTTCATTATAATATATCTTCTATAAATTACTAGCACGCGAGCAATATTCTAATCTTATTTTAATTTCTTTCCTTCAGAAAGCTTTGCGATGGATTTCTCAACTCGATCTCTTCTAGTCTCTTCCCTCTTAGCATCGGTGATCCATAGAACATAGTCTTTCTTACCGGAAAACGAAAGCTTATCATAGGTTATCAAAGCTTGCGGATTCGCATCCAAAGCCTCCTGAAAATCTTGGGGAACTTCCAGTACTCTCTCTGCTTCATCTTTTTCTATCGTAACTTTGACGATATCACCGGCATCTTTACCTATCTGCCTACGGATATCCTGTGTCATACCAAGCATATAACAGCCACCCATACGAACGATGGAACCTCGATAAGGTACACCATCGAAAGTAGCAGCCACCTTAACTCTTTTTGCACCAAATACAGCCTCTACGTCAAAGGGAGGCTCAATATAGGTCCCATTGACATCTTCAACCTTCTTAATCACTGCATCAAATTCCTGCTTCATATAGGATTCACCACCTTTCATTGATCGTAGTGTTGATTAGATCAACCTCTGATCCTTCAACAGATTCATGACCGGAACATTATAACTAATATCCTGTGTAGTATAATTCACTTTCTCCTCATCACTAGTCTGTTCCTTCCGCTCCTCTTCTTCCTTCAAGAGCAAATCCAGAAATTCCAGATAATCATCATAAGAAAACACTGAATTTAAGCTCTCCATCTCACCCTCATTTCCGGTGATACTATTAGCAATTAAGAATGCATAATTGTTCTGTACCGGAGCTGAGGCAGCCGTTGAAACTTTCACAGTATTATTCGATCGTTCTGCAGAGGTAACACTTGCTACAGCTCCATTGGTATCAACACCCTGTTGCATATAAGCTGTTACCTTCTTCACATAATTTTGTGTTTCTTCAAAGGGAGGGATTCCACCATACTTTTTGACATTTCCACTACCCGCATTATATGCGGCTAATGCAAGCTTAGTATTACCCTCATATTTCTTGACTAATTCCGAGATATATTTAGCTCCACCCATAATATTTTGTTCAGCATCAAAAGAATCCGTAACACCTAAGGATTTTGCTGTGGCTGGCATTAACTGCATAACACCTTGTGCTCCACAACGTGATACCGCATCCGCCTTAAAATTCGATTCAGCCTTTCCGATCGCTTTCAGGAGATCAACGGACACATTGTATTCTTTCGCAGCTTTATCAAATATTTCATCCAGTGTCTTTGTTTCCCCCAAAAAGGAAGAAAAATCTGTATTATCATTATTCTTCTTAATCACACCCACGCCTAGGGTATTCTTTAATTCAACATTTGAGATTCCATTAATTTCAGCCATCGTATCACCTTTATGCTACTCATTGGCAGCTCATTCTATTCAAGATAATAGTAACATTTCTTCTTACCGTACAAAAAAGATTCGTTTGTACAAGGTAGGTATTGTATATTCTATTTTAAGCTATTTTACTTCATTAATCAACATGATATCTCAAATAGTTATAACCTCATTATGCCATCTAACTCCCTACGGATGCCACTCAGCGATACTAGAAAATGCTACAATCACTTCATGCTCCTACAACAGTATCTAAGAAGATACCGATTATAAATTATAACGTACTTGTTATTATTGTTACATCTGCTATGATTAATCTGAAAATTATATCAGCATTACCAATTCGTACTTAGTACTTGTTTTCAAGGATAATTATGTAGTACAATGAGAATAATGTAGTTTTTAAGTGTCAACCGAAATCTATTGAATTCTTTTGACATCATTATATATCATTTTTATATCAGGAGGTTAGTACTATGTATTGTGTCCAAGAAATAACACCTAAGGTATTCTGGGTTGGAGGCAGTGATCGGCGTTTAGCGTTGTTCGAAAATATGTTTCCCCTTCCGAACGGTGTTGCATATAATTCCTATCTTATGATGGATGACAAAACCGCTCTAATTGATACGGTGGACCGCTCTATCAGTGATCTATATCTGGAGAATGTTACTCATGTTCTTGGTGGCCGTTGTCTGGATTATCGAGTGATTAATCATATGGAACCGGACCATTGCGCTAATATTGAAGAGATTGCCCGCCGTTATCCGGATGTTAAGATTATCGGCAATAAGAAGACCTTCCAATTCATTGAGCAATTCTATACTATGGATCTTAAGGCAAATTATATGGAGGTAAAGGAAGGCGAGGAGCTGGTACTCGGTAGTATGACACTTCGTTTTTATATGGCTCCGATGGTTCATTGGCCTGAGGTTATGGTTACTTATGAGATTAGTCAGGGAATCTTATTCTCTGCAGATGCTTTTGGCTCCTTCGGTGCCGACGCAGGTAATATCTTTGCTGATGAGCTTGATGAAAAAGATATGGATGAAGCAAGACGCTATTATGCTAATATCGTAGGACGTTATGGTACACAGGTTCAGGCATTATTTAAAAAGCTCGCAGGCGTCGAGATTACAATGATCTGTGCTCTGCATGGACTTATCTGGCGTAATCAGGACGTTTCCTTTATTCTCGATAAGTACAACAAATGGAGTCGATATGAGCCCGAGAAGAAGGGTGTCGTATTAGTCTATGCTTCCATGTATGGTAACACAGAGAATGTGATGAATGCATTGGCTAATAAACTGGCTATCCGTGGCGTTCGCGATATGAAGATGTATGATGTATCAAAGACCCATCCTTCCTATATCATCTCCGACCTATGGAAATACAGTCACATGGTCATTGGATCACCTACTTATAATATGCATCTTTATTTTGTGATGGATGCTCTATTAAAGGATATCTCAGTTCTAGGCTTAAAGGACCGTAAGGTATCCATCATAGGTAATCATTCCTGGGCAAGCGCCGCAATGAAGTCCATGAAGGAGCAATTTGGTGCTATGAATAACATGGAGATCATTGGAACTCCACTTGATGTTCGTTCCACCATCAAAGCGGATCAGGAGCAGGAGTTAGATGCCTTAGCAGATGCTATCTGTGAATCAATAAAGTCCAATTAATAAATATTGCGGTTTTTGATTTTAATAAAAAATCTTAATTCGCCTTCTGCTACTATTATCATCTTAAACCTGTGGCAAGGCATAAAAAACAGGAAGGATACTACACTCCGTCAAGCAGTGTATTATCCTTCCCTTTTCTTATGGTTCAACATTCAGCATTCTGATTCGACTCTATTTCTACCTGACTCCTTCGCAGAACATAATGCTTTCTCTGCTAGTTTTAACATCTCTTCGATTGAGTTATATCGTGATGGTATCATGGACGCTACACCCACACTGATCGTTGCGGACTTTTCATAACTCGATATTTCGTGAGGAATCCCTATATTAATAATTGCTTTTCGTAGATTCTCACCAATAAACGTCGCACCACGTAGATCGGTCTCCGGGAGAACACAAGCAAATTCATCCTCACTCCATCTCGCTACCAAGTCTGCCGGACGCTTTAGATTTTGTTGTATTGCTTGTGCGATTATAGTTAAGCATTGATTTCCTTGAAGGTTTCCGTAAATATCATTATAATCATTAAATAAATCAACTTCTAATATTACCACAGATAGGATAGCGCCATTTCTTTTCGCTCTCTCCCATTCCTGAAACAATACTTCGTTGAATTTATGACGATTAGCAATCTGAGTCACCTTATCAATCAAGCTGTTTTCCTCTTGCTCATTTTCTGTCTTCTTGACAACCTTGTCTTCCATGGTATCGCTTCTCCTTTGTCAACTAGCACAGATATAATTATCTGATGAAATAGATTCAATATAATCTATTAATCTATTATACGGTATCAAATAACATCTAGCAATATCGGATATTATACCTATCCTTGTAACAATATACAAAAAATCAAAGCATTAGGTAATCAGTAAAAATTCATCTGTATCTATCACCTTAGCAAATACCCCATTGATAGATGCCATATAAGTATTGTGGACTATTTCTGCCGGTATGATATCCTTATGATAAGATAAATCCTTCGTAGCACAGGCATCGTCAATTACAATCACCTCATAACCATAATCCTGAGAGGCCCGAATTGTTGTATCTATACACATATGTGTCATCATTCCTGCAATCACGAGCCGTTGTATACCAAGAGATTTAAGCTGCTTATCCAACTCTGTGCCTAGAAAAGCACTTGGATATTGCTTTTCGATTATAATTTCATCGGTTTCTGGAGTGACTAAGGAATGAAAATCTCTAAGATATTCCAATTCCTCCAGGTAACCCGCTCCATCAAATAGATGCTTTATATGAATTACCGGAAGCATCTTGTCTCTAAAGTATCGTAACAGCTTGGCAGCATTCTGAGCTGCGTTCTCGGGACCTCTGAGTTTATACTTCCCCTCAGTAAAATAAATGTTTTGAATATCAATTAAGATAAGTACTGTATTCATGATATGTCCTCCACCTATTCTTAGGATGATTTTATTATAGTATACGTTTACAGCAAGCCAGTATGCATAATAGAAGGAATGCCTTTCCTGGCAGTTGAGACCGTTCCCGGTAACTCAATTTTGCCATGAAAGGCTTTCTTATGATACAATCTATAGATCAGAGGAATTCAACTGGAAGAAATGCGGATATTTTTTAGACATTAGCTTTACCTGCTCTATGAGAATGTTAGAATGCTCCGATACAACCTTCCGCATAGCCTCTGCATCACGCTTCTTAGCAGCTTCAATGATCTTATCATGCTGATCGACTACATATTTATCTATGCCATTCAGCTTGCCACAGAGCAAACGGATGCGGTTATAATGGGATGCTACATTCTCAATCGTAGACCAGGATAACTCCTCCCCGGCTGTCTCAAAAAGAAGCTGATGAAAACGGTTATCCTTGGTATAGAACTCTCTGAAATGATCTTTATCTAGATATTTTCTCTGTTTGTTTACAATCTCTTGCATGGTATCAGTAACCAGTTCGCTGCACTTATGTATAAACTCATCAACAACAGCAGCTTCCAGTGAGGTCCGAATAAACCATTCCTCATGAACCCTTTGAAGATCAATTTTGGATACTACTGTTTTTCTCTGGGGATAGATTACCACCAGCCCGGACTGCTGAAGACGAACCACAGCTTCCCGCACCGGAGTCCGGCTGACACCGTAACGTTCCGAAAGCTTTTGTACGCTAACATCTGTTCCGGGTTCAAGAGTCATATTCATGATATCATCCTTGATTTTATTATACGTAACATCATTCAATGAATTATTATTAACAATCTTCAATTGTCCCCTGCACCTTCCTGACTTGATTCGCTAAAACGTCTTTATATATTTTCTCGGCACTAGCAGGATCGTAGGAATAGTATAGAAGAACATCAAGTAGAAAGGGTGAATAGCTCAACCTCATTAATTCCTTCGTAAATGCCATAGCTCCGATTTCGCCCAAGGTACGTATCACAGAATAGTTCTTATAACCCAGAAACTTCCATAATAGTATTTTTTCAGTTCGTGTATAAATCTGTTGTGTGTATCTTTCTTCTACAAAATGAAAAATTTCGTGGCCCAGAATAATATCAATTATATCATTATGTTGAAATTCTTCAACTAGAAAAAGTGATTCCTCTGAAATTCTTTTTACAGCTCGAAGAATTGGCTCTTCCATAATCTCAATTAATGACGGAGGAGTAAAGCGCGCAAATAGCACCCTCTTACCAATCATTGATAAATCATGATATTCCACCTTTAGCTTAAGGGCTTTTGCAATCGTCTTAATATCAGAACTTCCTATCTCACTAACTATCTTCTGAGCATATTCCTTACCGCAAGCATTCGCTTTCGCTATCATAGTAAGCTTTTGATCCGGCTGTATGCGTTTATTCAATAGTTCTCTTGAAAATGCATACAGCCCCCAAGTATCATCATCCACTTCTAGTAAATGATGCAACATTTCCCCAAAACGAATAGTATCCGGCATTTACTTTGCCCCCCATCATTTACTTAAGTGGACTAGACTCTATCTTTCATACAGTTAGCTTTGTTTTATATTAGCAGCTACAACAATTACTTCGGTATCAGGCTCAAAAGCCATTATCTCGATATCCATCAGAAGCTTAATCTGGTCAAAATCTGATGCCGTAAAGTCCATCACTCGTGCTCCGATACAGAGATAAAAATCCGGTCTTGCAATCAATTCGGTCTGATATACCGCCATTGACTCCCAAAGCTTCTTCGCTGCTTCAATATATTCTCCGGCAATCGTCTTAATCACCTTGGCATGACCTCTTTGGACCTTAATGAATCCCTTAGTGTCCAAGATACGAATGGCACCCGGTTTATCCGGGCTTTCCACCTTCTCACCAAAGATATGAATATATCTGGTACGTTCTACCATGGTCGTCTGCTCTAACGGGATTCGCATATCGTTTGCTGCAATCTGTCTCAGTTCCCCTTCGGAACACTCCTTTAACAGATCTGTGGTTTTTACTTCCGTGGAACCGGTAGCAATTGCAGTAACTTTAGAAGTCTGCGGGTCAATATCAATATGAATTTCTACACTTTCCGGAGTAGCTCCACTTTCTATTGCCTTATTCAATGCTTCCATCTTAATAGCACTGATTGCTTCCTTGGTCGGTGATGGAATGATACGTTCCACAACATCTCTAACCATGGAGAGTGCTACACCAATGGAGGAAATAACTTCTGCATTCTCAGGAATACTATATTTAAGCCCCATTTTCTCTGCAAAGTAGATAATCAAGGAAGCTGCTCCTCCTCCAACGCCTACCAGAGAGATCTGGTCTTTCTCAAGCTTGTATTTTTCAGCGAGGGACAGAATAACCGGTTCAATCTTAGCATAAGCACGCTCCATAATCTGCTTCGCGATATCTTCTGCTGTTGTACCGCAATAATCTCCGAGCGCTTGCAACGCTCTTCTGGCAGATTCAACATTACCATAGGAGAAGTGTTCCTTCTTCACCAGACCCAGTACGTTTGCAGCGCAGGAATTGGTTATCGTAACACGCTCCCCATTCTCCATACGAACCGCTACATAATCTGCCGGATCACCTGCTTTCGGTGAAAAGAATTCTACCTTCGGTCCATTCATCTTATTAAGGTCAGTATATACAGAATAATCAAGCCCGGCGATATGCGCCGATCTTGGACCTACATCAATGACTCCACCCTTATTCGCGCGGACCATGGAACCTCCTGCTACACCAAGTACCCGAACATCCAAAGAATTTATATAGGTCGGATGTCCGCCAACGATAGAATAATCTATAGCCGGGCGACCGTTCTTAATAACACCGATATTGGTAGTAGTTCCACCAACTTCAAAATATACTCCATTTGAAGCTCTAAGATACATCAAAGAACCCATTACAGAAGCTGCAGGACCGGAAAGCATAGTTAGTACCGGACGCTTCTTCATTTCATTTATCTCCATTACACCGCCATCACCTCTCATAATCATAAGAGGTACATTTACGCCGGCTTCTCTCACCGAACGTTCTGTAGAGGTAGCGGTATCCAACATTTTCGGAAGAATACTTGCGTTAATCGCTGCTGTTCTAGTTCTTCTGGTCAATCCATACAGTTTTGTGATATCGGAAGCCATCGTAGTAGGAATATTCTTCTTCTCTGCCACACTAAATACCAGCTTTTCCGGTTTATCATTATCAACACCAAAAGCCATGGAGGGAACTATTACCTGTGCACCTTGCTCTTTTAATTCATTAATCATCTGAAGCACTGAGTCTTCCGACATTTTATTTATATTCATAAAGCTGTTAAAAATATTGATTTCCTTGTTGTTACCCAAATTAATGTTTTGTATTTTTGTCTGTCTTTTTGCTAAAAAGCCTTCCAGTCCACCCTTGGACATACCGATGATGCCGACCTGAGCCACGTCACCTTCAACAAGAGCATTGGTCGCTTGAGTTGTACTATGTGCAACAAAAACAACATCCTCCGGTTTGATATCGTGCTCTCCAAGACAATTCTGAAAACAATTTACAACACCCGCTGCTACACCTCTCGGATCATCATGCGTAGTCTTTACAGACGATTTTCCAATTATTTCATGTGTATCATTATCGATTGCAACTGCCTTAGTATGCGTCCCGCCTACATCAATTCCCATTCTAACCATTCTGCCCATGATGATTACCTCCAATTATCATAAATGTAAAATAAATTGGTAATCCAATTCATTTGTTATCATAACTTACATGATGTTGCTACGAGCAGCATCAATATTTTTTATGAATAACCGGCTACCGAAAGAAACGGCAGCCGGTCATTTCATAGTAGTTGATTTATGAAAGATAGTTTTTAGCTTTCATTTTATACTAATGTTCTAAAGCTCTGTTCCTTATACTAAGTGTCCATACATTACAAATACTACGGTGCAGAGAATAATACCAATAATCCATCCGGTAGGAATTGACATCTTCATGTAATCCCTGGTTGAAACCTTAGTATATCCAAAGCCCCATGCAACCCAGGACTGAGTAATGTCAAGATGCTGGGGTGCAACTGTAGTGATTGCGAATAATGGATATAAGAACTGAACCGGCCAAGCTGCTGTTGCTACCACTACTGCAAGAATTGCAGAGCCACAACCAACCAAGTTCAACGGGCCTCTGAAGAAGCCCAGTGGCGTTAATACTGCGAATGCGATACATAACAATAACGCACTTGTAGGAATTGCACCACCGAAAAGCTCTTTGAAATAAGGAGCAGCATAATTTGCTGCACTATTAAACATGGATAATGTTAATAGGAAGCCTACCATAGGAGCAACATCAATTGCACCGTCCGCGAATTGTTTTGCTAACATTCTGCATATTTCAGCAAATCCACCTTTTAATTTTCTACAAGTCAATAAAGCATACAAACCTGAAACAATAAATCCAAAAATAATCGGAACCTTAAGACCAACAACACCAATTACAGGAAGAATAACAGCAATCCAGGAAATTACCGGAGCATCTACTGTACTACCTGTATCAGCAGTTGCAGCCCATGCATAAGAGGTCTTCTTCTTGCTCAATGCGATATTAGCTACTACTAGTACAATAACTAAGGAAACAACCAAACCAATCACGCCGAAGGTAAAGTATGCATTGTAATCGTATGTTGCATATTCTTCATTCGCTGTAGCAAATATCGCCTGGTATTGTTTGAAGTTAACAACATTACCAAAGATTCCTGCCATGATGGATCCCATAAATGCGAACAAAGCGATAGGGGAAGGAATTCCAAGAGAAAGCATAATAGGTAATACAATTACGGCGATGGAGATAACCGGTCCGATACCTGTCATGGATGTAAAAATAACTGCTGTAACAATACATAATAGTGACATGGTGATTCTTGGCTTATCTCCACCAAGCTCAACAACCTTACGAATTAAAGTTGCAGCAATTCCTGTGTCGATTAATATTCTTCCGAAGAATGCGCCGAAGAATACATTGACGAGAATTGCTTTACCATAATTCTCCGGTCCCGTTTGAAACACGTTGGTCAAGACATCAATGAATGTTTTGTCAACCATTGCTGAATTCGGTGTGATAGCATTACCAATTAATGCGATCGCAGTCCAAAATGCCGACATAACGAAGAAGCCAACGATTAGGTTGTACCCCTTAATGCAGTACCATACAAGTCCAAAGAACGAAAGAACCATAATGATACCAATAATGATGTTAACTGATCCCATAAAAAAAACCCTCCTTTAATAGTGTTAAGATAAAGCAAACTAACATGATATTCTTTCATCTAACATGTTAATTAATACACTAACATGTTAGTTATAGATTGTCAATATAGTCTTGTGCAATTTTACATATTTTCAATAAATAAAATTGTCTTTTCCGTTGTTATTTCATATTAAGTTATGTATCTCCCTTTTATCTTCCGTATATTCACCAATATTATTATCTACATCTTAGCGTAAATCATTCATTTACAAAAAAAATAGCCACTAGATTATCAAATCTAATGGCTAAAATTATGAATGACTGATATAAACCCAATCAATTATTATTCCTTAACACCGCCTAATGCAACACCTGCGATAATATATTTCGATAATAAGAAATATACGACAAATAGCGGTAATACAGTCAGCGTTAATCCTAAGTAAACGGAACCGAATTCTGTCTTATAGATATCGCCTTTTAACAAGCTTACCATGATGGGCATGGTATATTTATCTTTGTCAATAAGTAAAATCATAGGCATAAACAGGTTGTTCCAGGATCCTACAAAAGCGAAAATAGCCTGAGTTGCGATCGCCGGTTTCATAATGGGAATAATAATCTTATTGAATATGTTGAATTCTCCTGCTCCGTCAATACGACCCGAATTAACGATATCAATTGATAAGGATGCCAACAGGTACTGTCTCATGAAGAATACCATGGCAGGGGATGCTATGGCAGGTAAGATCAGTGGCAGGAAGCTATTGGTCATATGAATACTATACATAAACTGATAGAAACCGATACTGGTTACCTGCGCAGGGATCATCATAACCGCTAAGATAAAAGTGAAAAACGGCTGACGTAATCTCCAATCATAGGCTACTAAAGCATAGGCAGTAAGTGATGAGAAATATACTGCACAAGCAGTTGCTCCTGTGGAGATTATAGCTGAGTTTATAAATCCTCTAAAGGGGTTAAAGCCCTTTCCTGACAATACCTCTAAGTTACTGAAAAAGAATTTAGAAGGAAATAATGATATCGCATGCTGTTGAATCTCAAAGGTACTACGAGTTGCGTTCATAATCATAATCCAAAAAGGGATTATGCTTAAAACTACCAAGAAAATGCATACAACATATTTTACAACATTTAAAATCTTGTAGGGTAGGTTTGATCCAGTTTTCATCGCACAGCCCCCCTTGTTGCCTTTTCAGCTTTTTTATATTCTTTTTCCAGTTTCCTGTTCATTTTATAAATCCTTGCTGCATCTCTGTCTCGCATTACATAGAATACGATAGCAGATAACACAGAAATTATGGCAAACATCATCAAACTTGCAGCTGATGCACGATTATATAGATAACTTCCACTAAACGCCTGATTATAAATGAATACACTTGTTGTAAGTGTAGCACTGTCTGGGCCGCCATTGAGGAACAGTCTCGGAATATCAAACATCTGTAAACCTCCGATTAAGCTCGTAATCAGTGTATAGACAAGTATTGTTCTCAAATTCGGGAGTGTCACGAAGAAGAACGTCTGTGCACCTGTTGCACCATCAATCTCTGATGCCTCAAAAAGTTCAGGATTCATACCTAATACACCCGATATCAATACGATCATTGTATAACCGTACCACATCCAGAATTGGATAAATGCTACAACGCCTCTTGCTGTCCATCTCTGGATAAGGAAGTTAATTGATCCATCCGATAACCCTAATCTTGCAAACAGGTCGTTGACAGGTCCCATCGGATATCCAAACAGAGATTGGAATAGGATAGCTATCGTAGCTGCCGTAATAATATTCGGCATGTAGAAAAGAACCTTGAATGCACCCTGACCCTTTAACTTACGTCGATTATTCGTAAACCAGGCAGTAAGCAGGAGTGCAAGCAATATCTGCGGGATAAAATTAATAATCCAAATGATTCCCGTATTAATTAAGGATTGTTGGAATGATGGATTCTTAAGAATTGTGACAAAATTCTGGAACGGATTCTCTAAGAAATTAAATTCCGTTCTACCCAAGCCTTTAAAATCAGTAAATCCGATTACGGCAGTATATATCGTGGGATATAGCGAAAAAATAAGGAACGCTAGCACAAAAGGTATACAGAAGATATACCCGTATTTAGCGTAGCTAACACTCTTACGTCGCATAAGCGTTCACCTCCGGTAAATTGTTTACTTTATTACATAACAGGAAGAAGCTCATGAAGCGTGCTTCTTCGGTTGCATCGTGTTTATATTACTAACTCATAAATATTAGGGGCGGTCGAAAAGGTATCCTCCCGCCCCTAATTTCAGTTTAAAATTATTCTACAACAACATCAAGATTGTCAGCAACATCCTGCTTAAAGTCTGCAATAGCCTGCTCACGTGACTTATTACCAGCGGTGTACTCACGTACCTGATTACGCCAGTAAGTATTGATTGTCTCATCGTACTGAGTCTTGTTAGTTCCTGTTGCAAACTGACCTGCAGGAACGAATACATCGAACATGTTCTGTCCGCCTAAGAACTCAAGCGCACCATCGGATTTGCTCATAACTGTACCGGAAGCAACTGTATCCTTTGTGCCGCCTTCGCCGTTAAGAGTACCGTTAGCCCAGAAGTACTGAAGACCTGTCTCGGAGCTGTCAAGTGTGATCCACTCGATGATATCACCAACAGCAGCTTTAACCTTGCTGTCTTTGTTAGCAAGAACCCAAGTGCCACCCCAGAAGAAACCAACTGGAGGCTCACATACTGCCCAATCACCATAGGTGCCTTCGCCAGCTTTTGTGCCGCCGGAGTTACCAGCCATAACGTAGTTAATTAACCAAGCAGGACCAAAGAAACCGAAAGTCTTCTGAGTTCCAGCATCTTTCATGTCTGCATACCAAGCATCTGTCCAGTCCTGAGTATCATTATGATATCCATTGTCTTTCAGCTGCTTAGAAAGATCTAAGAATGCTTCACGCTTAGGATCGATGAAAAGCTTGCCATCTACGATCCAAGGCTGTTCGGAGCTGTTCTCAACTGCATGCCAGATATCACCGTCGCCGGATACGATACCGTAGCCTTTTGCTTTTAACTCTGCTGCTGCTGCGAAGAATTTATCCCATCCGGGACCAATTTTATCTTTGATAGTAGCCGGGTCATCTGTGCCCCAAACATCTTTTGCAAGGGAACGACGGTAAATGAAAGCACCACCGGTAGCCTGGTATCCAAGACCTACAAGATTTCCTTCAGGACTTGTTCCGATATCAATTGTGTATTGAGCGATGTCTGCCTCTTTTACAAGAGTATCAACATCAATACCAAGATCTTTATAGGAAGCTGCAAATTGACTAGCATCGCCCTGGGAATACTTCAGGATGAATGCGCTCTCTGCACAGTAAAGATCAGGAGCCTCTGCGCCACCAGCTGCAAGAGCCTGGTCAAGTGCGGGCTGATAAAGACCGTCTGTGGTAGCGATGATCGTAGTTTTGATTTCATAATCAAAATCAGGATTAAGCGCTTTGAACTTTTCAATCATCTTAGGAACTTCATCTGTAAAGCTCCATACATTGATAACTTTAACTTCAGGATCATTTGTTACTTCTGCTGCAGGTGCTTCTGTAGCTTTTGGCTCTTCAGAAGTACTGCTGGGTGTTTTGGTAGGTGTAGCACTAGTGCTATCATCTTTTTTGGTACCGCATCCTGTTACTAAGGACATAACAAGCATGCATGCTAGAACTAAAGTAATTAAACGTTTCATGATATCCCTCCTCTAATTTTGTAAATTATACACATTTACATCAAAATTATATAAAAAATTCGAGAGTTATGCACCATCTTTGTTGCTATCTTATTATAAATTATTGCTAATATCTTATTTTTTTGTGGAATATATATATATTTACTTAATATCCCAGGATGTTATTGTTGTTTATTTATTCATAAGATATATATATAAGAAGCTTTAGCATCGGACTATAACGATTAAGCCCTTGTAAATACAGGGTTTTATGCTGTTTTATTTATATAATTTTTAATTTCTTTAAAACATATGTCTTTTTATCAATATATCAGCCTTAGTTTTCATCCATTTTTACAAAAATCATAAGCTTTTTAGTTAAGCAGATGCCCTACTATGTCCCACCTCCATTCTTAACTAAGCTCACTGCAATAGTAACAATTCAAATACCGCTATTATCAAATTAAAAGTTCTTCAGATAACTATCATTATTATTGCATGATTTTATAATAAAAATACTAAGTGATTTTTATGATTAATTTTTATCCGTCACCTTATTTACCTTTAATTGCTTTCCGCCAATCAAGGTAGTTTTCATTGTTTCCAGTACCAACGATCCTTTTCCGTTCAGTATTTCCACATAGGTAAGAGAATCTTGAACAGTAATAATTCCGATATCTTCTGCTTTGACACCGGCTATATTCGAGATAACTCCAACGAAATTAGTTGCTCTAAGTTTCTTATTCTTACCACCATTAAATCTTAATTTCGTTATTCCCTTATTGAGTTGATCGCTTTTCATTTTCTTGATCGGAGGTTCCGTGTTGATTTTTGCATCAAACGCCGGCTTCTGAACAGACACCTCCTCTTTGGAAGGTCTCTCTAACTTTGGTAGTTCAAATCCGATTAATTTCTCAATATAATGTTGGTACCGGCTCTCCCTTGATGACACGAAGGTGATTGCTTTCCCTTTTAGACCGGCACGTCCGGTTCTTCCCGTGCGATGAACATAGTTCTCTTCTTCGAATGGGATGTCGTAGTTTATGACCATTGATATATTCTCTACATCAATCCCTCTCGCTGCTACATCCGTCGCAACCAAGTAACGAAATTCTCCCCTTTTAAAACGCTTCATTGCCTTCAGCCTGTCATCCTGTTCCATTCCACCATGGATTCGATTACAAGGATAGCCTAAGTCAGAGAGCCTTTTATAAATCATCTCAACCCGGTCCTTGGTTCTACAGAAAATAATGCAGCTATCCGGTTGTTCTATAATAGCGATATCCTTCAGAAGATCAAATTTATCCTCTTCATCAACACGATAAAGGGCATGCTCAATTGTTGCTGTCGTTATCCTATCCTCACTGATATCAATCGTAATCTGGTTTCTCATATAATTAGATGAGATACTTCTAATCTCTTCAGGCATCGTTGCTGAGAACAGCATGGTTACCCGCTCTGTGGGAAGCTCCTTCAGAATTGCTTCCACTTGTTCGATGAATCCCATATCTAACATACGATCAGCTTCATCAATTACCAGATAGCTAATCTTAGATAGGATTAGTGTGCCTTTCTCAATATGATCCAGAACTCGCCCCGGTGTACCAATAACGATATGAGTTTTTTGCTTCAACTCTGTTTTCTCTATGGAAAAGGGATGTCTTCCGTAGATTGCTGTTGCCTTGATTCTTTTGAACCTGCCTATATTGGTAAAATCCTCTTTCACTTGAACTGCAAGCTCTCTCGTCGGCGTTAATACAAGCGCTTGAGGCTTATTCTCCAGCCATTCAACCATTTCACAAATCGGGACCGCGAATGCTGCAGTCTTACCACTGCCAGTTTGAGCTTTTACAATAAGATCCGATCCTTCCAGTGCTAACGGAATGACTTTCTCCTGTACATCGGTAGGTATCTCATAGTCTAAACCCTTTAATGCACTTGCGATCGTTTCGCTTAATTTATAATCCTTGAAGCTTCCTTTGTCCATCTCTATCCTCCATACCTGACCAACTTATTTGAGTTATAATCCAGATTGTTTCTCTTCGGCTCTAATCTATACAACCATTTTCCAATTTGTAATTGCTAACCAGTTCTTTCGCTCTTCATAATCAGGTAATATTTTACCCACCAGACGCCAGAAAGAACGATCGTGGTTTAAGTGCACCATATGGCACATTTCATGAACTACTACATAATCAATCACCTCAATGGGTGCCATAGCAAGCTTCCAATTGAAGGTCAATTCCAGTCTTGAATTACACGAACCCCAATTACTATTATCATCCGTTAT
This sequence comes from Herbinix sp., assembly GCA_029239365.1. Taxonomy (GTDB): domain Bacteria; phylum Bacillota; class Clostridia; order Lachnospirales; family Lachnospiraceae; genus Mobilitalea. The sequence goes on from JAQZBA010000001.1 coordinate 26,995, forward strand.
ACTGATGGAGCGCGGTTTCATCTTGAAATCAGATTGATAGAACCTTATCCTCTTCTCGACCAAATCCTTACACTTCTGATAATAGAACCGTTTTAGCGCTCTTTTTACGGCATCATCATTATGCTGCTTCAGATAGATATGAAGCTTATCCCCTTCAATAACCACGCAGTCCTTGGGTTTCTCCTCATCTACCGTTATGATAATAGCATAGGACTTCCCCAAGTATAGAAATACTTCACCATGCTCATAGACTTTTTCTATCTTACCCTCCACACGGTCCTTCATTTCCTTCGATTTCTCTCGGGTCCAATCCCACTTATCCTCCAGTAGTGAAGTGATGTTATTCATCGGTGTATCTTTCGGTGCCTGAACTTCGATCCGTCCATAAAAATCGATATGAATACTTATCGTTTTGCGTCTCGTATACTTTATTGTAAAATCAATTGTTGAATCTAAAAATGTATGTGTCATCGTATCACCTTTTATATTTATTTTATAGTACATTTCAATTTTAATCCTAACAAAGCTGATCTAAGAAATAGTATCGGTATGTTAAGGTATGTTCATAATCTTTGCTTCGATTAATCTGACCGATTCCTTATTATGAGTTTGCTTTTATAAGTTGAATTTGTTATCATATGCTATGTAACAATACTAATAGCAACAAGATGAATCGAAGAATCAATTCACTTGTCATGAATTAAAAAGGCGGAAGCATGTATGATAGATAATCAAGAGGAAAAACCTCAGCGACGTGTTCGGTATCAGGGGACTCATCCAAAATCGTTCAAAGATAAATACAAGGAGCTACAACCGGAGAAATATGCGGATACAGTTGCAAGGGTTATCCAAAAGGGTAATACTCCTGCCGGTATGCATCGTTCCATTTGTGTCAAAGAAATATTAGAGTTTCTACAAATCACTCCCGGACAAATCGGATTAGATGCAACCTTAGGTTATGGAGGCCATACCCTAGAGATGCTTAAATGTCTGAATTCAGAGGGTCATTTGTATGCTACCGATGTAGATTCCATTGAATTACCACGCACCAGAGAACGTTTGGCAGGCTTAGGTTATGGTCCGGAAGTACTGACAATTAAGCAAATGAGCTTTTCCGAACTCGATCAAATCATTCCCGAATCGGGTCCTTTCAATTTTGTACTTGCAGATTTAGGTGTCTCATCCATGCAAATAGACAATCCTGACAGAGGCTTTTCCTATAAGACCGATGGACCTTTAGACTTAAGATTGAATCCGAACAAAGGAATCTCCGCTGCAGAACGTTTAAAAACCATTACTTATGATGAATTATACGGTATGTTATTAGAAAACGCGGACGAGCCTCATTCAGCCGAAATCTCCCGAGCAATTATCTCCCATATCAAAAAAGGAAAAGAAATAGTAACAACCTCAGCGTTGCAGAAAATAATTACAGATGCTTTAAAATTCATTCCCGAAAAAGACAGAATCGATGAAATCAAAAAATCCTGTCAACGTAGTTTTCAAGCAATGCGAATTGATGTAAATAATGAATTTGAAGTGTTATATGAGTTTTTAGAAAAACTTCCTGCTTGCCTTGCCAAAGGAGGACGTGTTGCTATTCTCTCATTTCATTCAGGAGAAGATCGTCTCGTCAAAAAATCGTTCCAACGACTGTATCGCGAGGGTGTCTACCGAGAAATCGCTCCCGACTCAATTCGTCCATCACAAGAAGAATGTAACACAAATAGCCGTGCTCGCTCTGCTAAATTACGCTGGGCTATCAAAGCATAATCAATCCTATGGCAATCTTATAGGTTGTAACCAAATAGCAATGTAGAAAGAGTAGCAGACTTCCATTTTATAGGATCAAACAGTAATTGTTTGTTTGGCCCATCATAGAAGTTTACTACTCTTCCTTCTCATATAACTATCGATATCTAATCGCTAAACCTCTCAAGAAATTTCGGGCATATCGATCTCCGCATTCCTTGTAATTACGTTGTCCTTCTCTTCGTAATACTGCACTCAATTCACTATTTGACAGATTAACTCCGGTGCTTTTAATGATTGCAAGCATGTCCTCACCGGTAAGTGACAGTGCAATCTTTAATTTTTTCAGCAGGACGTTGTTGACCGCTTTATTATCTTTAATCATAAATGCCTGCTTTTCAGGTTCACCCGGTTTTACTTCCTGTTTACCGCGTTTGAATGTAATAAAGCCGTTCAAAAAGGATTCCAGCATATAATTATTACATCTCTTCATATCATCATCGGCAATAAATTCCTCATCCTCCGTATCGAGATTCAAGTTATTCTTTGGCTTTAACAGCATCCTCTGCAATTCTTCTCTTGTTACTGTTATTCCACCAAGCTTAAAAATCTCAATCATATCAATATCCCTGATGTCCAGTGCATACCTTAGTCTGATTAATATATCGTTATTATACATGTAATTTTCCCTTCGATTAATACTTTTCATTTACTTTAATGAACATTCACTCCGATCGGATACTTTCAAGCATGCTTGCTATATGCTCACTACGTTTTTCATTATAACATGAACATAAGACCTTGCATACCTTTTCATCAATATCTATAAATCCAGCTTATAACTAACGAATCATAGCTTATGTCAAAATCTTGCCTATAAATGAGAATAGAATGGCAACTTTTGTGATGATAAATTAGGATAAATACAGTATACTAATGATTTAAACTCAATAAAAATAATATGGAGAATATAACATGAATCAGCAATTAAAACCCAATCAGCCTTTAGTTACACATATTTATACTGCAGATCCATCCGTACATGTCTTCGAGGATAAACTTTATATCTATCCATCTCATGATTTAGATCATAACGGCCCTGATAATGATAACGGGGACCAGTATAAAATGGAGGATTATCACATCTTATCAATAGATGATTTAAACTCAACTTGCATCGACCATGGAGAAGCACTTCATAGGAAGAATGTTCCCTGGGTAAGCAAACAGATGTGGGCACCAGATGCAGCTTATAAGAATGGCAACTACTATCTCTTTTTCCCAGCAAGGGACAAAGACGGAATCTTCCGCATCGGTGTTGCTATTAGCAAAGATCCCGCCGGTCCCTTTACACCGGAACCAAACTATATCCCCGGAAGTTACAGTATTGATCCTGCTGTGTTTACTGACAATGACGGTAAAACCTATATTTATTTTGGCGGTCTCTGGGGTGGTCAGTTGGAAAAATGGCAGACCGGCACCTTTCTTCCTGACGCAGAAGGTCCTGCAATTACTGCACCGGCTCTTGGGCCAAGGGTTGCAGAGTTAAGTGATGATCTTCTAACATTTAAAAATGATGCGCAGGAAATCGTAATCGTTGACGAAAATGGTATTCCGCTCACCGCCGGAGATGAGGACAGAAGATATTTCGAAGGTCCTTGGATGCATCATTATAATGGATATTATTATTTGTCCTATTCCACCGGTAGTACCCATTATCTTGTATATGCAACCAGTAAGGATCCAAAAGGACCCTTCACCTATCAGGGAAGGATCTTAGAACCAGTAATCGGATGGACAACGCATCATTCCATCGTTCAATTTAAAGGCAAATGGTATCTATTCTATCATGATAGCTCTTTATCCGGTGGTGTTAATCACAAGCGTTGTGTAAAATATACTGAACTGAAATATAATGCAGATGGCACCATCCAGACCATCAATCCTAGTGAACTTTAATTATTATTAATTTTAAAATATGCCACAATCGAACCTTAGGTCTGATTGTGGCATTTCTTTATCGTATGGATCTTACAGCAATATTTTCTACTGACTTTACCTGATTAATTCAACGTCCTAATACCAAGTGTTTCTGCGATTTACTGAGCTATCTATCGCTTATCGCCATTTCATAATTCTTGATGTGCTCCTCGACTGATATCTTACTACACAACTCCGCGATCAGGTCAAATGGGATATCCTTAGGATTTTTGAATCGAATACAACTTTTTCCCATATCAAGCTTGGCAGTTACTCTTTTGGCATATTCCTTACGGAACCAATCTTCTATTTCATGGCTTCCATATAAGCCCATGTGATATAAGGCAATATAATTCTTTTGAGCTGCAAGTGATAGGAAAGGGAGTGGTTCTCCCTTCTGAGCATGGTATCCATTTGGATAGAGCGATAATGGTACGACATATCCTATCATACCGTAGGATATTTGCTCGTCGAAGCCGTCAGGCAGATTTGTGAGAATTATTTCTCTTAACTTTGAAACAGCTTCCTTTTTATCCTCAGGTAATGCTTCTATATATTCCTCTGGGGTCTTAGATTCACTATTCATAATACACTCCTTTCTGATTATTCTTGTGTTATTTATCCATTATAGCATTATACTTACAGGAGGGTAATTTTATATAAAAATGCACCCATTCATATGAAAATGAGTGCATTTAACCTTACTTTTCCATAAAGTTATTTTTCAGCATATCGTTTAAAATTATCTAAAATAGACTGCCAGCCTGCCTCCTGCATCTCGATGCTATTTTCACTCTCAGCTTCAAAGGTTTCAACTACTTTTGTTTTCTCATCTTCACTGGTAAAAGTAATCTTAACTGTTCTTGTATCCCCTAAAGTGTAAGCTATCGTCTTATGTAGAAGCACTTCATCATAAACACCGGAAAAATCAAAACCGAAACTACCATCTTTGGCTTCCATTCTAGAGAGAAACGTACCTCCAACTTTTAAATCATTTTCTGCCGCAGTAGTGTGCCAGTCCTCTGAGGCATTGTTCCATAATTTAATGTGCTCCGGTTCAGTCCAATACCTCCACACTTTCTCAATCGGTGCATCAACTGTTGCTTTTATAGTTATCTTTTGATTATTACCCATAATTAATTCTCCTCCTTTCTAAGAGATAGCCCCTCTTCTTCCAGGATTTTTGTTAGTATTCCTAATGCCTTAGGACCAAATCCGTGAAGAGCAAGTAATTCTTTCTCAGTAAATTGAGTTAACTGTTCGACTGTTTCAATCCCTACATTGATCAATGCCCTATATGCAGGTTGACCTATCTTTATAGTTTCTATCAAGTGTTGCAGCATAATCACCTTCTAATATTAAATTTAAATTGATTTGTGTATCGATATCTAATTTTATTATACTATATAATTATATTTCGTCAATATTAAATATTATCTGATAATTACATCGACAATAGTAATATAGTCGAAATATTATCCAATCCAAACATCCATTTTTACTTGATTGGATTGCCGGTTATTACAATATGATATTGAATTTAACTCATTAGATATATCCTTATTTTATTGACACATAGATATCAATTTCATTATCAACACTATCCGGTTTGTATCTTTCATCCCAAATTTCGAAATCAAATCCTGTCGGAATATTTCCGGTTTTCTGCATCCAGTTTTGATAAAGGAAGTCATAGGAACGCTGCATTTCAGATTCCATTCCCTGGTGAGTACACGTAACATAGTTTCCTTCCGGCACCTTATGAATTATCATATCGACAGGTATATTGGCTGTATCTGTAACCTCATAACAGAGCATCTGGATATAGCGATCAACCCACGGATCAAAGTCTGGCTTCATCGGATAAATCTGCAAAAGTAATACATTAGGGTGTTTCTTATAAGAAAGCTCGTCCTTTTTTAATAACAACTTCTGATAAGTAGCTTTCCCGATACCGGAATTGAATTCTTCCAAGTTGGTTTCAATTTTATAACCTACGACAGTAAATCCAGATAATTTAACGTTTGTTGCTTTCATAAGCACTCTCCTTTCTTATACTGATCAATTCTTGCGGGAGGTTCCTTAACACTAATCCTCCATATCATATGATGCGATCCCTTTCCCCAGAAATCTCTCAAATAATACTTAGGATCACCAAATCTCTTACACCATATTTTCTGTGCAATCTTATATCCACTGTCAAAGCATATTTCTTGGATTCCTTGATTATACAACTCCTTGAACAAAGAATCAAATAATAAAGAAGATACACCCTGCTTCTGATATTGGGGGTGTACAAACACAGTTCCTACTTCAAATAAATCCTTCATCTCATTATTAGTACACCGATTCAACAGTTCATTGGATAATCCATATTCGATTGATCCTATAATTTCATCATTATACTCTGCCAGAAGAAAGTAACGATCCCTTCCATTCGTTGAAAAATCCTGATTAATACATCTTCGTTTATCCAAAATTTCTTCCTCAAGAAGGTCGTTCATGGTTTGAAGTCCATTTGCATCAAATGTATCCTTCAACACAATTTCAAAGAACCCATGAATCAGATCTATTTCCTCTATTCTCGGCCTTCTAATCGCTATTTCATCCCTTTTCATAATAGAAAGGCTCCTTCCAGAAAGCTTTGTTCTACGTGATGATTATTATTCATGCTGAGAACATCCATTTAACCTTCATTATTTAAAATTTATTGTAATGAAGCTTTTGATAAAGTAGTGTATCTTCTTCATACGGCTTTTTTTCTTCCGCAGGATAGCCGATTGCAATGATACATTCCACACAATATTGCTCCGGAATCTCCAATACTTTTCTTATATATTCTTCGGCACTCTCCTGCTCCGTATGAAAACGTTCTCTCACTTGGATCCAACAAGAACCCAGATCTAGATCATGCGCCGTCAATTGTATAAAAGTTGATGCTATGGAAGCATCCTCAATCCATACATCACTCGCTTCCTTCTCTGCTATCACTACAATTGCGAAAGGAGCCTCTGCCAAAAAACGGGGACCGGGTTCTCTGCATAGCGAGAGCTTCTGAAGTAGAATTGTATCTGTGACGGCTATAAAATGCCAAGGTCTGATCGATCGTGATGATGGGGATTGCAACGCACTCTTAAGGATTAAAGCTATTTTCTCCTGTTCTATCTCCTTATTTTGATACTTTCTAATACTTCTTCTGGATTTTAAAAAATCAAATAACATAAACTATCCCTCCTGTTTTTATTACCTATGATAAGATCTCTACATACCCTTCTGTTCCATTCACTCGAATTCGTTGTCTATCTTTGATCAGTCTGGTAGCATCTTCCACTCCCACTACTGCCGGTAAGCCATATTCGCGTGCAATAACAGCTCCATGGGTCATCAGCCCTCCAACTTCGGTTATTACGCCTTTTATGGATACAAACAAGGGTGTCCAGCTAGGGTCCGTATAGGTGGTGACTAAAATATCTCCCTCTTCCAGATTGGCATCTTCCAAGTTTAAGATGACACGTGCCCTTCCCTCTATCATTCCCGATGAAACAGGCAGACCTAATACAGCACCCTCCGGGAGATTATCGCGTTTGTACTTGCCAGCAACTATTTCACCGTCTGACGTGATAACACGCGGAGGCGTTAGCTTCTCATATAAGTTGTGCTCCTCTTTTCGTTTGCTTATGAGCCGGTAATCTGGTTTATTTGTACGTGTGACCTCACGAAGTTCCTCAAATGTTAGATAGTAGATATCTTCTTTTTCATGAATAACACCTGCTCGTACCAATTGATCGGCTTCTTTTAGTATAGCTTGTTTATAGATGAAGTAGCGATTAATCATGCTGTATTTTGGATATTCACGATAACCGATGAAATTCCGGATTAGGTCGATGTTTCGTTTTGCTTCTTTGGCTTTTTGTTCACCCTCCGGTAATTGCTCTAATCGTTCTAATAACTCTTGCTCTTTTTTTAAAGCCTCTTGCCGTCCTTGCTCAAATTTAAGATTACCGGCATTCGGCCGGGAATTTTTAATGTTATTCAGAATCATGGGGACAAGTAGAGTAGGCTTTTCACTCCATCGCGTTCTTGTAATATCGATTTCTCCGACACACCGCATTCCGTATTTCTCCAGGTAAGACAAGATTACATCCCTGGTTTCCTTTCCGCCATCAAACTTAACCAGTTCATCCAAAAAGGTATCGTCATTTACATGTTCCAAATAATCAATCACCTCAGGATAAGGACGAATCGCATCTGCGACATTAAGAAGCTCCAACCCCATCTCTGAAGTAATATTGTTTGGTACAGACCCGGATAGTGTATCTGCTGCATTTTTCTCACCTAACCACTCGTTCATTTTTTCATTAATCCAATCTGAAGCATTGATGGCAGCCATAAATACAGCGGAACTTTGTGGATCAAATAAAATTCTCTTTAACTCCTCTATATCTTCAAGAATAAAATCCAATAAATCTGATCCTGATTTGCCTTGTATTCTTAGTTTTAACTCTTCTATTGATGTTTGACTCTTCTTAATCAATTCAGAAACAATTGACGAGTCCGGTTCCATTTGTGACCCCGAATCCAAAGGAGTCAACTTTTTATTGTTTTTACCGGAACTCTGCACTTGCATTTCCTCTGGTAAAGACTTTATAAAATCTCGCTTAATGATGTTCATAAGTGCGTCTTTCATGAGCGGATCATGCTTATCCATATTATTTAATAACATTTTTCTACTATCAGGTGAAGCCAGAATAGGTGTAACATCAACAAACAACCTTCCACCAGCTTTAAACCTTATTCCAAACGATATTAACTCATAGATAGACAATCCCAAAGGTTTTATGGGGTCGGTCATCATTTGTTGGTGCCCGACAGATACATAGACATGATTTTCTTCATCCTTTGCTTCCGGGATGGGAAATAACGTAGTGATTGGCCGGCTCTGGACAATATAAAATATATCATCAGCCAAACACCATTCGATGTCCTGAGGATGGCCAAAATGTTCTTCGATCTTTCTCCCAATACTCTCAAGCTGTAAAATCTGCGCCTCTGTCAGTGTTTGGATATTCTGCTTTTCTGGCAGGACCTCCTGCTCTTTTGTACCGCCATCCTTTAGAGCATAAACCGCCAGCTTCTTGGTGGATATCTTCTTCTCGATAACCTTACAGTTACTCACTTTATAATTATCAGCACTCACCAACCCAGAGACCAAAGCTTCCCCAAGTCCTATGCTGGCATCAATGGATAATACCTTACGATTGGAAGTGAAGGGATCTGCTGTAAACATGATTCCTGCCGCCTGCGAGAAGACCATCTTCTGAACAACCACAGACAGATTGATCTTGCGATGATCGAAGCCTTGTTGAAGGCGGTAAATCACAGCCCTCTCGGTAAATAATGATGCCCAACACATGCTGACATGCTTTAGAATTGCTTCTGTACCGATTATGTTAAGATACGTATCCTGTTGGCCTGCAAAGGAGGCCGTCGGTAAATCCTCTGCAGTTGCACTGGATCGAACTGCATAGGCTGTTTGCACTCCAAGCCTGTAGATATGGCTGGTGATCTCCTTAATCATGTCTTCAGGGATATCAATCCCTTCGATAACCCTGCGAATCACACCGCTAAGCTCTCTTATTTTACTCTTGTCTTCCACACCAAGAAGCGATAACTGATCCAGTAGTTCACTAACCTGTGCCGTAACTCCAAGGATTCTTTGAAAAGCTTCTGTAGTAATACAAAAGCCCTCCGGTACGCTTATTCCGGGGATCCTGGAAAGCTCCCCAAGGTTTGCGCCTTTCCCCCCAACTACCATGAGTTTTGTTTTATCAATATCCTCAAAATCAAGTACATAGGAACCCATATCGTTACCTCCTTCTGTAATCTACTATGATTTTCTATTGATATTCCTCGGACTATAACTATTTACCTTAGTCTTATATAGCGTCTTATATCGTGCATTATAATAACGGACTAGCCTCTCCCTTACAGAACATATTAAACCTATGAAGAGCCCTTGTACACGCAATGTATAATAATTTCTTGTCGTCATCACTGTGATAATTAGAGGTATCTGAGTCACATAGTAAAACAGAATCAAACTCAAGTCCTTTTGACATATATACCGGAATAATGAATACACCCTGTAAATCTGCTGTACTCCCATTTTTTATTAATTGAACATCAACTCTATCCTTTAACAGCTCATACAAATACCTGGCATTTTTTTCTGTTTTACAGATTAATCCGATTGAACGATAACCTTTATCCATACATAATTTAATTTCTGAAACAATCATATCATTACAGGATAATTGGTCAGGAGCTGAATAGACTTTCGGTTCATCTCCTTGTCGATTAAAGCTCTTTATTTCGTAACTTTGCTCAAGGAACTTCGAACTATACTTCAATATTTCGTTTGTACAACGAAAGCTTTTATCCATTGTCGCAAGGGAAGATTTTTTCTTATTCAGAATTTTCCTAATCTGTTCATAAAAAGATAAATCTTCTCTTTTTTCAAGGGTTTGGTTGATATCTCCCAAAATCGTAAACTTAGCATTTGCAAACAATAATTTAAATATTTCATAATGGAGGGGATAATAATCCTGCGCTTCATCGATAACAACTTGTTTTATATTTCTATATTCAGTGGCTCCATTGATTCTTAGATTTAAATAGGCGAGGGCAATTGCATCCTCATAGTATAAAAGCTTGGTATTTAAATTCTCCTGTGTGTATTCTAAAATATCTTCGATACAATCGGGTAGATCAAAATCTTTTGCTAAATTATTAAAGTAATCACTATCACTAAATAACTTTTGGTACAGAGACAAAACATTAAGCTCAGTGAACTTCAGTATTTCTTTCTTCTCAGATTTCCTAATACGAATCTTTTTAGACTCATAGATTGATTCTACAATAAACTCCTCTAATTGCTTCAATTTCTCCCCGAAGGGAATTTCGTTTCTTCCTACTAATCGCTCCTGAAGCACATCTTTGGTTACGATACACTGGGCATCATAATAGACATCCTTTAACTCTAGAATGCTTAACGGTATATCATTGATTAAGCGATCTAATAGTTCCATAAACAGATGTGAGGTTTTGAATTCCATACTGCTTTTTATAATATCACGATACCCGGAGCTTGTAATTAACATCTCTAAAAATTGGTTTCTTGATTGGATATGCTTGCTTTGTAAGATTGTAGTAAGCATCTCTTCGAAAACCACTGAAATAACATTATCTTCTCCAAGTTCAGGGATTACACTAGAGATGTACTGCTCAAATAATGTGTTCGGAGAAATAATTATGATGTTATTCGCGGATAGCTTAGATGACAAACCCTGATACATAAGATAGGCAGCTCTATGAAGAGCGATGGAAGTCTTACCACTTCCTGCCACTCCTTGCACAATCATTAAATCATTCTCCATATCTCTTATCACTATATCTTGTTCCTTCTGTATGGTTTCCACAATCGTTTTCATTTTGGAGGAAGTGTTCTGGGATAACAGTTTCCTTAAAAATTCATCCACAATTTGAACATCCGAATCAAAAAAGTATTCCAATACACTGTTGTTTATTTCATACTGACGTTTTAAATTAACCTCTCCTGTTATCCTACCAACAGGTGCATCATAATAAACCTTTCCCGTTACAAAACGGTAAAAGACACTTGCTATTGGTGACCTCCAGTCATATACCTCCATTTCGTACGAATTTTCTTTCTTTAAGGAAGTCCGTCCGATATAAATTTTTTCATCGGTATCCTCGTCATCAAATTTGAAATCAATTCGAGCAAAATAAGGCGATTTTATTAAATTCTCCAGTAGTACAATTCTGTGTTCCACCGCTTCGTAGTCTTCGATTTTATCTGTTACGGGATTCACATATTGACTTAATTCAGCAAGCGCTTCGAAAGCATCGGAAGACCAAAGGCTTGAAATAGAATGTGATGTATTTTCACGCAATTCTTTT
>JAQZBA010000002.1 GCA_029239365.1 Herbinix sp.
AAATAGTCGGATTTGATAACTATATAAAACATCCAGATGCTCCAATCGTAGAATTGTCGGATGGGAAAAAATACAATCTATTAACCATGGAGAACATGTAAGTGAGCATTCAGCTATTAAGATAATTGTTAATAGATTACTGTGATAAAAGAATGAGAACAATGATATGTACCAGTATTATCTATGATTATATGCAAATGCAATAAGGACCACCAAATTGGCTCATGATGACCTGTGCTAATCTCGGATTTCTCTCTGTGATACATACTGGGTGCTGTAATCTCTTCTCATAACTCCACATACTCTAGCGCCCTCCTTCCCAAGGCCAAGGCTCATCCACCCAGGTCCAACGATTATCCACTTCCACACGATATGCTTCAATCGGTCCATAGCATTTCGTATATTCATGCACTGCTTCATTTCTTACCTTTGATACCTTAGTCCAATAATCCAAAGCGGCTCTGTCTGTCGGATGAGTGTCCAGAAATAATCTAAGTTCATCGCAGACAAAGCTGGTAGCTTCTATACATGCAAATAATTTTTCTCTGTTATTTCCGTCCATCCTATTTACAACCCCTTCCATACCAGTCTAAATCAAGCTCCTTAAACAGTGTCCCTTGCGCTAAGGCTTGGAATTCATTTTCATATAAGTTTCTGAAGCGTTGCCAGGGTACATAGCACATACCAATAGGGAAATGTTCCATATCGTCATCAAAGCAGTCTCTTTCGTACATATGATCCGGTGCATATCCGCCTACAACATCACCGCAAACAGGTTCCATCGGCCTGTGAGTCGAACCACTACGGTTATAGCCGTTGTTGTTTCCCATCATGCCGCGATACATCCGTCTATCCATAAAACTAGACTCTCCTTTCAAATTCTTTGATTTAACGAGCAACATGCTATTAGATTTTGTTGTTCTATACATATTATGAAGAAGGGACAATTCTGTGCCTGTATCCAATGCATTATCATCCTAAGAAAAGCACAGAGAATACCGCCAGAAACCGGAAGAGGTGCGCTTTGTGAGCTTCTTTGATGCCTGGTTACAGTCGTTATTCATACATACGCGTGCGCATAGTTGCAAACGAAAAAGGCAAATACAATTGCATTTTCCACAATTGTATTTGCCTTTATGAATTAAGGTTAATTGATTAATTTTATAATCTCAAATTCTGAATTAATTGAGGTCCACAATTGAGGATAATAGAACATTAGGTTCCATATACCACTACCGTATAATGAATAATCTTTCACCACATCATTTAATGCATTGATTGTTCTTACATCGATGAACCATACGATATGATCCACCGGAATACCAATGATCTGACTATAATAAAAGAAAGGCGTTAATGAGATCTCATCAAATTGTATCACCGCATTATTGTCATAAGCTAATTCATAAACTGAATTTACCGTCATTGATGTTGCGCTTGTTCGGTCCGGTATAAAAGGTAACGGCCAATCATAGCCTAGAATCGGACTACCTACTGTTATTTTTTCCGGTGGTGAAGTTTTTGTAATATCATTAACTAACACTCTCATCTGATTGATATTACTGATGGGAGCAGGAGGGTCATAATTTGTCCCCCACACCACCTTAAGGAATATCATACCATCCACATAGGAACTGAGTGTACCATAATCAATCCCTCCCAGCATCGCAATACCATCGCTAGATTGCAATGAATAATTAATTGTAATGAAGAATAATAAGCCCTCCTGCTGTAAACGCTCCGATATCTTCCTCACAAAATTAATATATAATGTTTGGCTGCTTTGACTCAGATAATTGAATACCAAATTTACACCATAATAACCTTTACTTTTCGCTATCTCTACAAATTGATTAATGTTTCTATCTTGAAATTCTTCATTCAATAGGATATTAAATGAAGTCTCTATATTCGGCTCACCGGAAGCTGTCAATGTGGATAACATCAGAAGAGGCACTACACCATATTCCAAGGCTGATTGTATTATTTGCTGATCCTCACGGTATTGTAAAACTTCTCCTGACTCTGTAGTTCTATAATTAAAAATCGAAAGATAAGTTAAATTAGGCAATATTTTTATTAATGTCGCTTGGCTAATAAATGCAAATATATAACCATTTGTGGTTATGCTTCCCACGGTATTATAGCTAATGACTAACGTTTCACCGGGATATAAATATTCTCGGTCTGCCAGAAACGAATTATTTCTTAATACCTGAAAATACGACACCTGATACATATCTGCAATACTCTGCAAGGTATCCCCTTCCTGTACCGTGTGAGTCTGCTTTGGAAATGCAATAATAATTGCTTGCCCCAATATCAACCGATAGGGAAATTCAAGTCCATTATCATAAGCCAGTCTATCAACAGGAACTCCAAATCTATTTGCTATCGTATTAATATTATCTCCGACTTGAACTATATAAATCTCCATAAGCATCCTCAATCATAACTGTAATAATACTATTATTATATGTGGGTAGAAACAAAATAATTATTATTTGCTAGAATAATACAGTCCTGATTCTACTTATGCTAAAGTAAACCTCCTCTATTCTCTTCCACGTATTATAGATTTATCGTCAAATTAGTTTGATATTTGTGATAATTTTTACTCTTTATGTTGAATTAACTTATTTCGAGACTTCAAAACATTGACAATGCCACTTTTTTACTATATATTTTAGATATAACTAGCATAACTAGGTTCAGAACAGAGGAGCATTTTGCATGCATTATTTCATAATTAATCCAAAATCCAGTTCAGGTAGAGGTATCCGCTTTTGGTGGGTAGTAAAGGACGAACTTGACAAACAGAAAATAGAATATAACGCAGTCTTCACGAAGCATCAAGGGCATGCTACTGATCTTGCGCGACAAATCTGCAACGAGAATGTAGGGATTAAGAACATCGTCATAATAGGTGGCGATGGGACCGTGAATGAAGTAATCAATGGTATCGATAATTATAATGAGGTTCTTCTTGGTTATATCCCCTCAGGCTCCAGCAACGATCTGGCTAGAAGCCTGCAGATCCCAAAGGATCCACTAGAAGCCTTATCCCATATATTAAAGCCTACAAAGTTCAAATATCTCGACCATGGCCAGATAACTTTTCTTGATAAAGAGCAGGCACCTCGCAAATTTTCCTGTTCCAGTGGTATGGGTTATGATGCTGCTGTCTGTATTGAAGTACAGGAATCACCGCTCAAGAAGAGCCTTAACCGATTTGGTGCAGGTAAGTTTGTGTATATTGCCATCGCCATCAAGCAGGTTCTTACCGCACCGCAGATGAATGCTACAGTTATTGTAGACGGTGTGCAAAAAGGTCCTTTTCAAAAGGTCCTTCTGATTTCTAGTATGATTCATAAGTATGAAGGCGGAGGGCTTCTTATGGCACCTAGTGCTGATCCTACTGACGGAAAGCTTACCGTGACACTGGTTCATGGTCTAAGTAAGCTGAAGGTATTTGTGCTATTGCCAACGATTTTTACAGGGAAACACATCAACTATAAAGGAGTAGAGACCTACCTCTGTTCAGAAATTGAGATAAAGACAGATATTAATACAGCAGTGCATACCGATGGAGAGGTACCTTCTGTATGCTCCCACATCAAGGTTAACTGCATTCACGAGCAAATACGAATGATTCTATAATGAAAGTAGGCATTAAGATGCAACGACGAACCAATATTCAAGTTTCATCCTTAATAATTCTCTTAAGCATTATTACGATATTAGTTCAATTTGTAATATATTATTTTTTTGCGGCTTTTTACGTAATCTGGGGTGTAGCTGTCATCATTACTTTACTCTGCAGCCATATCCTACTGGAGCATACCTCGACTTATGAGGTATGCTTTAATTATTCTTCTCTGATCCTATTCATGAGCTTAATGATCATAGTCTTATCCTATCTGGGCAACGATCAGGCCTTCCTTCCTTATACCGGCACCATGTTGGGAATAGCAATCATCAATTGGCTTATACCCTGCCTCTATTGCTTCCTGCGCAATATGCTGGATTATGGAACACGCTTTGAAGACTATAATAGCTTCTATCGTAATCATAGCCTTCTTTTCTTCATCCTCTATATTGCTGTTCTTCTGTATGGTTTATATGCAGCAAGCGCTTTCCCCCTCGCATATCGTGGGACTCTGGACGTAGCTAATATTATTCCCTTTGAAGCAATTACAATTTTAATAGAAGATTATCTTTATGGAATTATCCCTTTTGGTGATATCCTGGTCTATCTACTGGTTCGTATTCTAGCGTTTTTACCCTATGGCTTCCAACTGACATTGGTACTTCGAAGACAATCACGGCTTCCCAGGTTCATAGCATTACTCCTTCTCCCCATAGTTCTCGAGATTGCACAGTTCTTTATCATCCCCTATCGTTGTGATATCGACGATGTGATTTATGCCTTCATAGGAGGTATTCTGGGATCCATCCTATTTTACCTATGCAATATAATCTTCCGAGCATTTACCGGTAGGGACTTCCTGGCGAAGGAAACAGATTATCCTTTTGCAAATAGCGGATTACATTTTTAAGAGGAAATCTCTTCCAGCCAGAACTTTGTAAGCATGCCCTTCATGGTACTACTAGTTACCGTTACATTAGGAAACCATTCTCTGGGGAATAGATTATAATACTGCTTCTGGGTAAACCGTTCATCCAATAGAAGGATCGCCCCTCGGTCCTCCTTCGTACGAATCACTCTTCCGGCAGATTGAAGTACCTTATTCATCCCGGAATAGAGGTAAGCATAATCAAAGCCACTATGATTCTTTTCATCGAAATATCCGCGGAACAATTCTCGTTCATTACATACCATAGGCAATCCTGGTCCGACAATAATCGCTCCGATAAGACGGTTATTCTTTAAGTCTATTCCCTCGCTGAAGATTCCTCCCATAACACAAAAGCCAATGCGACTGTTCACCGGGTTATCTACGAACTCCTCCAGAAACAATTCCTTTTCTGCCTCGGTCATATTACTGCTTTGTACTACCAGACCCTCCAGTTCCTCACCGGCCATATCCGCAACGGTCTGTAACAATTGGTAGGAGGGGAAGAAAACCATGTAATTACCGATTCTAGCCCCTGTAAAATCCTTAATATAATCAAGAATTCTTTGATACTCCTTCTCATTTCTTCTTGTATACTTCGTACTGACATCCGTACCAATCATGATAAGACGATTCTCCGGTAGAAAGGAGGAAGGTGCGTATACTGCATAATCATCCTTCTGACCTCCAAGCTGCTCCATATAATAGTTGATTGGAAGTAGTGTTGCAGAGAACATCACTGCACTTCTTCCTCGTTCCATGCAGGTTGATAGGTTCTTCGAGGGATCCATACATTGCAGCTTAATGCGGAAGCGGTCCTCCTCATAATCGGTATAGATGGTATAATGATCGTCATGAATCTCATACATACTGAGAAAATGTCTGATGTCCATAAATAATCCGAGTATCTCGTCTTTTCCGTCTGTAATAAATCCTTCCTGAAGAAATATCTCATATTCTGTCATCAAACTAATCAGATGCATTACAAAACCATCTACATTATTAAGTACCTCGAAATCATCACAGTCTCTGCGCAGCTTCAGCAGATCATTGTTACAATGATCGATCAGCTTAGTAAGCTTAGCACTTTTATCTTTAATCAGACGCTTGACTTCAAGAAAATCGTCCTTATATAAGACAGCGCTATACATCTCTCTTGCACGATCTACGAGATTATGCGCCTCATCAATCAGAAATACATAATCAGATGGCTTCTCATTCATGAAGAAGCGTCTGAGGTAGACATTTGGGTCAAAGGCATAATTATAATCGCAGATAATCGCATCCGACCACAGAGTAACATCCAGTCCCATCTCAAAAGGGCAGACACAGTGCTTCTCAGCATAAGAGGCAATATCATCTCTGGTGATATCGTTTACATGGTTCAACAGATCATAGACCGCATCATTGACGCGATCAAAATAACCCTTTGCTCTCGGGCAGGCTCCTGGGTTGCAATCTGGTTTATCCAGAATGCAGACCTTCTCCTTCGCTGTTATGGTCACTACCTTCAGATGAAGTCCATGGTCGGATAGTATTCGGAAGGTATCCTCTGCTACCGTTCTGGTTATCGTCTTGGCCGTCAGATAGAATATCTTCTCAACGAAACCCTCTCCCATCGCCTTAACTGTGGGAAATATGGTCGATATCGTCTTACCTACCCCGGTGGGGGCTTCAATAAAGAGCTTCTTCTTCCTTAAGATAGTCTTATAGACACCTGTAACCAGATCCTTCTGCCCATCTCGATACAAGAAAGGGAAATCCATCGCTTTGATTGCAGAATTTCTGTTCAGAGTCCATTTAATCTGCCATGCAGCCCATTTGGTATATTCCTCAACGAGGTTGGTAAACCACGCGCTCAGCTCCGCATAGGTTAAGGTTTCTTCAAAATAACGAACATTCTCGGTCTCTAGATTGCAGTAGGTTAATCGTATCCCGATATAGCTATGCTCATACTTGGTTGCATAGATATAGGCATAACACATCACCTGCGCACGATGCACACCGATAGGCTCTGTCAGATGGGACAGCTCCATGTAGACACCTTTAATCTCATCTATGATAATTTCAGGAGGCTTAGCTTCCTCTTCTTCAAAGATTAGAAGAGAAAAATCCTCCATGATCGAATTGCTGTTATTAATGATTCCGTCCGCTCTTCCTTCAATGGTCAATTCAAAGGTGATATCCTCTCGGGTAACCGGTACGGTGATGCTTAGCGGAACCTCTGCAGTATAATTAGCCCCCATCTGCTTCTGAAGCTTACGGTGAATTCTACCTCCTGCCTGCATCGCATCCACTTCATTTCTTCCCCTTGTATTATCGAGATCTCCGGAGCAGAGGATGAATTCTACGAGATTACGTACTGATATCTTAATATTTCTTACTTCTTCCATCCTCCAACTGTCCCCTTCCATCCTTCTTAAACTGTCTAACAATGTACTAAGAGTATGCACCCATAGCGTAGCATTTTATATCGTTTGGGACGAACTTTCCTAGACGATATAAAAGCATCTTAAAAGGATAGTCTCATTTTAAGATGCTTATCATAGTAACATTATATCACACTGTCATTATACTGCCAAGCAAAAACAAAACATCTGTTTGATTAGGAGTCAATTCGCATAACCCATGGCCCAATCCTTGACTGCACTTTTAGAACTCCTCGTCCTGCGCTTTCGTTACTACTCTAATTTGTATTGGTTATTTATTAATTATAGTTTTTGTGCTTGCATTTTTTACCTCAATCTGGTACATTCTACTTATATTCCTATTCTGTTTTGTGAGGAATTACCAAGATGAATTAATTACAAAGGAATAATCGTTAGGATTCAAATGTAATATAATTCACTTGACAGAAACAAACAAACGAAACAGTTTTTTCGTTTGTCATAAACTTAAAAAGCGAGGTAGTATTATGGGTGAGCATAATCACGGAAGCGACTGCGATTGCGGTCACGATCACGAGCACGATTCAATCACATTATCTTTAGATGACGGTACGGAGATTAATTGCATCGTATTAGAGATTTTCACTGTAGATGAAAAGGAGTACATTGCATTACAGCCTGAGGAAGGCGAAGAAGAAGACGATAATGTATTCTTATATCGTTTTATCCAGGAAGGTGATGACGAGCCTCAACTCCTTAACATTGATGATGATGAAGAATTTGAAGCCGTAGCAGATGCTTTTGAGGAAATATTAGATTCCGAAGAATACGACGATATGTTTGATGAGGAAGAAGAAGATTCCGAAGCACCAGAGGAAGAATAATTAATCCTTCCGCGAATACTTAGAGGCTGTTGACGAAGTGCAGCTCCCTAGTTATTTATATAAACTAGGAACACACTTCATTAACAGCCTCTTTTTTGAAATATGACTTTTCTTCTATTATACTTGTCTTTTCTTCTGAATATACTTATCTTGTCTTCTGGTTATACCTGTCTTTTATTCTGAATATACTTATCTTGTCTTCTGGTCATACCAGTCATTTATTCCAGATATACTTGTCTTATTTTCTGGTCATACCAATCATTTATTCTAAATGTGCCTATCTATTCCCCTGCTTATCATTGTGGGCTTTCTTTTTCTCCTCAGTTTCGTTGATTTCATCGATGAAGCGTGATGACTGGGAGGATTTATTATAACGCTCCTTCGCACTGAATATATAGAGATGCTCTCTGGCTCTGGTCATCGCAACATAGAACAAGCGACGTTCTTCCTCCAGATCAGCCTCCAAGACTGCCTTCTTATGAGGCGTGATACCTTCATTTGCATCAATGATGTAGACCACCTGAAATTCAAGCCCTTTGGAGCTATGCATTGTAGCAATCGTAACGCTGTCCGTTCTATGCTTCTGGCTCTCTGCCGCTTGCCTCTTTAACTCCTCACGATAAGCCTCCATATGTCCAAACCATGCGTCATAATTCTTAAAGCCTCTTGCACTTTCTTGTAATTCATCTAAAATATCATAAAGCTCCTCCGCTTTGATCTTACGATACTCCGCGTATTCCTTCAGATAGTCCTCATAGCCAATCCCTCTCCGGATATAATTAACGGCGGCATAGGGATTCATGCCATCCAGAATACCAAGGTCATATTCAAACTGGGTGAGTCTCTCCAATATCCAATTTTTATCTTCATAATAATCCTTTACATCGTCAAAATTAACCTCAGGACTATCAAAGCAATCACGGTTCACATATCTCTTAGGCCTGTTAATAATCTGCAGATACAGACTCCGGTCCGTCCGTCCCATAGCAATTCTGATATAGGCGATGATATCTGAGGCAATCCAATGGTCGAACAGATTAGGTAGACTATCCTTCATCGTAAAGGGAATATTGTATTCCATCAATTTATGGATGAGAGCCCCGGAACCAAGGCTGGTACGGAGTAATATCGCCATCCCGGACAGAGCTATACCTTGTTGGTTTAAACTCAGGATTTCCTGGGCCAAGCCTTGGTTTTCCTCCGAGAGTGTATTAAAATGTTTGATTATAATCTCATTGCCATCTTGTTTGACCGGACTAATCTGCTTAGTAAAACGATGCTCATTATGATGGATGAGCTTACCCGCCGCCTTAATAATTGCCGGTGCGCTACGATAATTCTTATCCAGATAAACTCTCTTGCAATCCGGATAATCCAGAGGAAAATTCAGCATAATCTCCGGCTTCGCACCACGAAAACGATAAATGGATTGATCATCATCACCAACAATAAACAGATTATTCTGAGGCAAAGCCAGCATCCTAATAATATCGTACTGAACCATATTAATATCCTGGAATTCATCAATCAGGATGTAACAGAATTTATCCTGCCATAGCTTCAGAATATCCTTTCTCTTGGATAATAGCTCATAACTCAACAATAACATATCATCAAAATCAATCAGCTTTGATTTGGATAGGCTACTGTTATAGTCCGCATAAATGTTACGAAACACCTCATCCGCACAGCTTATGGAATAATAGTTGGTAAGATCCATTCTGCTCCCTTTCACCAAGCTGATTTCCGAGAACAGATCCGAGATGAATTCCTTCTCATCATCATATTCCAAGCCATAATGATGGATGATCTCCTTCATACAATGATACCTGACATCTTCCCTTGCAATATTGCTTGCATTCAGATGATATGCATAACGCAGCATTGTAAAAAAGATCGCATGAAATGTACCAAAGTTAACCTTTGTCTGCTTTGCTCCAATCATCCGGAGGAAGCGTTCCTTCATCTCGGTTGCTGCTGCTTTCGTAAAGGTAATCACCAGAATCTGATCCTCCGGTATGTTCTCCCGTTCTATGAGATTCATAGTCCGCTCTGTGATTACCAGGGTCTTTCCTGATCCGGGACCGGCAAGAACCAGCATTGGTCCATCCTTATGAAGCACCGCCTGCTGCTGTGCCTGATTAATCTGTATTTTCATCATGTGCCTTTCATTATTGGGAAATGTGGATTATATAGAAACAGAATGAAGATTTACTTAGATGGTAGGAAGAAGCGATTGATCAACTCTCCTCAATCATGTACTAAGCCATATAGAATATAATGACTGAGATAGCCAATATATTCTATATGGGAAGGGTGAATCATGTGGTTTTTCAATTGTACACAGGATGAACTCATTGCTCGTCCAAGTTCTCCGCTGGCTAAAAGATGCAGCATGGGATTGTATGATATAAACTCAACGTTATTCTTACTTTATAAATTAGTACTTAGCAGATCAATCGCTTTTCTAATTCTTCGGAGACTTTCCTCTTTGCCGAGAATGTTCATAATCTCATATGCTCCACCCGGAGTAGACTGCTTGCCGGATACCGCAGTTCTTACCGGCCATAAACCCTGGCCATTCTTAATCCCCTGCTCTGCAATATAAGTCATGATAATATTCTCAATTGCTGCCTCACTATAATCCTCCAACGCTTCGAACTTCGGAAGAAGCTCCTGTAATACCACAAGAGAACTCTGAGTATCTGTCTTCATCTTCTTATGTGTATACATCAGGTAATCATACTCCGGAAGCTCTTCAAAGAAATCGATGATATCCTTGATATCAACCAAAGTCTCAATTCGGGTCTTAACCAGCGCTGCAATCTTTCTATAATCCAAGTCCTTCTTCACAACCTCTTTGATATAAGGGAGTGCCAGTCCATAGTATGTCTCAAACTCCATATTCTTCAGATATTCACCGTTCATCCAACGAAGCTTCACAATATCAAATACTGCAGGAGCCTTGTTGATGTGAGTATAATCGAATTCGCTGATTAATTCCTCTAAGGACATAATCTCTGTATTATTTGCTGAACTCCACCCAAGAAGTGCTACAAAGTTAATAATTGCTTCGGATACAAATCCCTGCTCTAAGAGATCCTCATAGGAGGAATGTCCGCTACGTTTACTTAACTTTTTATGCTCCTCATTCGTAATGAGAGGAAGATGCACATAGATTGGCTCCTCCCAACCAAAATCCTGATAAAGTCTGGTATATTTCGGTGTTGAGGATAGATACTCGTTACCTCTGACAACATGAGTAATTTTCATCATGTGGTCATCAATCACATTCGCAAAATTATAAGTAGGGAAGCCATCGGATTTGATTAAAACCATATCATCCAGCTCATCATTATCAACGGTAATATTGCCAAAGATTGCATCTTGGAAGGTTGTAGAACCTTCAGTTGGGTTATTCTGACGGATTACATAAGGAAGCCCTGCTGCAAGCTTTGTCTCAATCTCCTCTTTGGATAGATGAAGGCAATGCTTATCATACTTTATAATCTCCTTCACTTCCTTCGCTTCCTCTTCCTCCTCGTCTGCATTACCTACTGCAGTCTTCAGGGAAGCAAGACGCTCTTTGGTGCAGAAGCAATAATAAGCTGCACCCTTCTCCACCAACTGCTTTGCATACTCTAGATAAATGCCACTGGCTTGACGCTCGCTCTGAACATAAGGTCCATAGCCGCCATCCTTATCCGGACCCTAATCATGAATCAAGCCGGTTCCTTGGATTGTTCGATAAATAATATCTACTGCACCCTCTACAAGACGCTCCTGATCGGTGTCCTCTATTCTTAGAATGAAGGTACCGCCTTCATGCTTTGCAATCAAATACTCGTATAATGCTGTTCTAAGATTACCCACATGCATCCTGCCGGTCGGGCTGGGAGCAAATCTGGTTCTAATTCTGTTCATCTTTCTCTTCCTCTCATCTCAATTAATTTATTGCACGCCATTTTTGATACTCTCATAATAGCTATTAAAATCAAAAGTTCCATTCATCATCTGTTGTGCCATTGGCAGATAGAATACGAAGAAGAAAAATACCAGAAAAATCCCTAGTATACCAACAAAGATCAATGTCCCCCTTGCCCAGTTCTTCTTCGTTGCTGGGGTAGTATTACTAAATGCCCATACAAATAACATAACAATAAATACTAACCATCCAACATAAGGTATGAAAATTAATGCATAAGAACCTAACCAGTTGATAAAACTGATCGGTTTCTCCGGTGCACCAGATGGCAATGCTCCAGTCATTGGATTAGCCATATTCATTGGATTTGCCATATTCATCGGAGTAGGTCCCTGTTGCATATTCGGTATATTATAAAACGGTTGTCCCGCCTCAGGCCTCGCCGCCTGTGTTTGTTCTCGGAAGGAAGCTCCGCAATACTCACAAAAATTAGCTGCTTCATTCTGTATCTGTCTTCCACAGTTGTTACATCTCATTGGCTTTCACCTCATTTTGCATTGTTTTTCTATTATAACACATTTATCTTAAAAATCAATTATTCATTACCTTGGTTGTTCACTTACAACATTACCTTGGCTGTTCACTTGCATTACCTTGGCTGTTCACTAGTAGCATCATGAATATTAATCCTCCCCTATTATAAAATATAGAAGCAGGCGCCGATAATGATTTACTCATCTCGGCACCTGCTTGGGGGGTCTTTGTTGTATATGAATGACGTATCAGCTTAGAATTAACCCTCTGTCTTCATCGCTTCTATTGCACTAATCTTAGTCGCACGTCTTGCCGGGAAATATCCCGATGCCAGACCGACTGCGATCGAAATTGCTAATGCCGCGAGGGGAAGATAAATTGGTATAATTGAGAACTTAGTATTTTCCATATCATACATATAATTCCCAGACATCAAAGAACCAAATACCGGCGCACCAAATTTATTAATTGCCCAGGAGGCCATATAACCGAGTGCGATACCCATTAATCCACCGAACAATCCAATAATCGCAGCTTCGAGTAAAAACAGCTTACGAATATCTGTAACAATACAGCCAAGTACTTTCATGATACCGATTTCCTTGGTACGCTCATAGATGGACATAACCATGGTGTTTGCAATACTGATTGCGGATACTACCATCGCCACGGCACCTAAAGCACCCAGCACCATCTGAAGTGTTTCAGAAGCCTTTTGCAAAGGCTCCAGATATTGCATCATACTAAAAGATTGAAAGCCCAACTTTTCAATAGCATCCTGTACCTCGATAACATTATCAATATTATCCACATTCAACTTGATCTGCTGATATTCACTCAATGTCTTCATTGCCTTCTTACGATCTTCAAGGGATAGTGTATTACAATACTTTCGATAGATTTCTTTAAAATAATCAATATCCATGTAGCTATTATAATCATATTCACCATCGGTCTTTTCCATCTTAGCGATATTCTTAAGTGGCAGACTAAAGGCTTTTTTCTTCTCATTCACTGGATATTCGTCGAATTTTAATACCACCTTATCCTTTTGCATGTCTACTTGAACCGGATTATAACCTCTGGAGCTCGGATCATAGAAATCTTGAGGCATATTCGCTCCGAACACGATTGATGTGTTATCTTCCTCTGTAGGATAGGCGCCATAAGCCAGCGCAGGAAAATCAAACGCTTCAAAGGTCTCCAGTTCCATGGCAGTGATGTAGATCCATCCCATGTACTTTCCACTATTCAGAGAGGCATTCTTCTGAATAACCGGAGAAACTGCCTTCACATGCTCAATCTGGCGTATCTGTTCAACCAGATTATCATCCAGCGTCTGCTCCTTCATATCAATATAATTGCCTTCTTCATCGATGATGTCTGCATAGGTATTCACTGTAATCGTAGTTAAACCACCCTGCTGCATAACCTGTGACTCAAAGTTATTCTCCATACCATAACCAATGGATCTCATAATGATGATGGATAAGGAGCCAATGACAACACCTAAGACGGTCAATATTGTTCTTGCTTTTCTACGGGATAGATTTCTCAGTCCCATTTTAAACAAATCACTAATCCTCATATAACTCAATTCCTTTTTTAATCTTTCTCTTCGCTAAGAGAACACCTAGGGCTACACTGACTGCAAGTACCGCAGTAGAGATACCGATCACAAATGGCCAAGAGGATAATATTGGGTCCTTCACCTCTGTACCCATTGCATCAACAGGTATTCCTTCCTCTGTTATCATGCCCTCATCAAATACGGGTTCACTGATAGCTACATCTGATTTCGCTAACAAAATTCCTTTGCTTGAATATATATCCATATTAATCTCCATCCTCCTCAAAACCTGCCCCGGTTAGTTTTCTATCTGATTTTGTTTACGAAGCTTAGCCTTATATAAGCTGATAATAACCTTTCTTGTAACAGGAATAAATACGGCTACAATCACTATCTGTATAATAATAAATAGCCATACAGGTAAGATAGCTGCTTTTGCTACGGGCACATCAGGGTTAAACACATCAACCGAACCACCATTTTCCATCCCAGGATCAAAGACAGTCGCCGGCATTACCTCGGTTGTAAATTCTTTCGTAAACTCTATTTTGTCTCCATTACTATCTTCAAAGGAAACTCTTAGAACACCGTTTGCTGTTCCTTCGAGATTCGGTAAAACATCAAATTCAGCAAAAGTGGAACTGCCCTCTGCAACATTACCGAGGAAGTACATAGCACCGTCCGCCTTCGAAAAATCTCCCTCTACGGTTGCAATTACATTATTGAGCGGGGATCTTCCCATGTTATAAAACTCAAAGGATAAGGTCGCAGGATTACCTACAACAACATTACCATCCCATGAATATACATTCACATAATCTACTACCGGTCTCGAATTCTCTACCGCTTGAAGATTAAGTTCTGCCGCAATCTTTTCACCTACAACACCGGTCTCCGGATTGGGCTGCATTCCATCGTATTCATATTCAATAGTTAACTTTAACGGATATGTCTTGGTGCTAGCGTCTGACTTAACCTTAAGCTCAACCGATTGCTGTACTGTCTCTCCGGCTGCAATCTTACTGATAAAGAAGCTGTTACTTCCCTGGGTCACCGAGAAGATATTGTCCGCCTGAGTTATCGTAACTGTAATATTCTTTGCTGCGATAGAGGAGTGAGTATTATAAATGTCAAAGGTAAAATTAAATGTTGTGCCTGCACGTAACTCCTCTACGTCTGTAATATATTTGCTGATGATCAGCTTTGGTTTACTGTTTTTGCCCATATCATTCTGAACATTGCGGATCGGGATGATTACCGGATCAATTGCGGTATTACCGGCATAGCTATATTTGACGGATAGATTGTTCAACCCCTCAGGAATAGAATCAGACACCTTCAAAGGGATCGATATCTTCTTCGACTTGCCGGCCTCAATCTTATCTACAAGAATATAAGGCTCAGAATTCGTCGGAATAAAAGTAGTCCCATCCAGTCCCTGCAAGGATACCTTAACCTCCGTAATATCGGATTGGCTTTTATTCTGAAGATCGAAGGATACCTGCATATTATCGCCTGCAATCGGTTGTTCCGGAATCTGTTTCACATTATTAATAACCAGACCGGAGTTAGTCGAGGAGCTTCCGCCAATAATCTCCGGATAGATGGTGATTGTAGAGGTATACTTATTACCATTGCCATCCTCATAGCCTAATATCAAATTAACCTTCTTATTACCACCGGTTGCCTGGCTACTAACGGTCAAAGGAAGCTTTGCTTCAATTTTAGCATCCACTTTAACGCCACCTACATAAACACTGTCCTTAAAATAATTCTTATAAAAGGCATCAGCTCCTGTCGTTGCATCATCAATCTTAATGGTGACATTATCTGCTTTTACCTCGCCATAATTTCTCACTACTGCCTTAACAATAATATCAGCACCCGGTTTTAGCTCTCCTTCATAGGTCACACTATCAATCAGAAGTTCCGGTGCATCCTCATTCTTTTTCACATCGACATAGACCTGATGAGAATCCGTTCCTTTGGTTCCGTCTGAATCCTTATATTCAAAGGTTGCTGTCAGAGTCTTTAAGCCTGCCTCTGCATTCGATAGAATCCCAATGGGAAGCGTTACATATTTTACATCACCAGGTGCAAGATCGCCTACCTTGATGTTTGGTGTCTCATATTTTGGTACAATATTCGTTGTTCCATAATCAATATGGTAATATGTATTTCTTGCTGTGATCCCACCGTCATTCTTAAGAGTAAAGGTGATCTCAGCCTGACTGCCGATTATTGCATTACCGACCTTTAAGTCGCTCATGATCAGCTGAGCCGGTGTCAGCTCTTCAAGTACATGAACCTCTATGATCAGGGATTGAGAATTCGTACCGCCTTCTTCAGGACTGGAAACCTTTATTGTAATAGGATAGGATCCTATTTTAGCCGTTTCTTTTACATTGATATCAAAATCAACATAGGTGGTACCATAATCATAAAGTATGGTTGTGGTTGTCTGATCCGGTCTGGTCAATCTAGCCGGGGACAAGCTAAAGGGCGCATTACTTGCTGACACAGACACCATCGCATCCAACATACCACCACCTGCAGATTTAATGGGAACTCTCATATGCTTCACTTCTCCAGGTGTCAGCACCAGTTCTGAGTTCTCCATTGTATCACTTAACGTAATGGAATGAGCTCCCGCATACGCATAAGATATATTGCCGACAAGATTCAACATTACCAATACTAACGCTACCATCATTACTTTTATCTTTTTATACTTTCCTTTCATTCCCTTTCCCTCTTCTTCCTTCATTGATGTTATTCCTGCCTCGCTTATGAAACTAACCTTAACCAGCTATGCAGTAACCGGCTGATCAAGAATCCCAACTACCCCACTCTCAGTCATCGAAACCTCCTGACCTAAGGTATTCGTCTCAGTTTCTACCGGATTGTGTTCCTTTATCTCAATATTCTCGACCTTGCCATCGAATATGTGAATGATCTTATCTGCATATTCGGCCAGTCTGCGATCATGAGTAACCATTACGATGGTCTGATGGTTCGTTTTTGCCATCTCTCTAATCAGGTCCATTACTTCCTTCGAGGTCTTTGAATCCAGATTACCGGTAGGCTCATCAGCAAATACGATCTCAGGATTACTGACAAAGGCTCTGGCAATGCCAACTCTCTGCTGCTGTCCACCACTCATTTCCTTAGGTTTATGCTTTAATCTGGGACCAAGACCAACCTTGACCAGCATATCCTTTGCCATCTTCTTTCGCTTCTTTGCACCGATACGTTTAAATACTAATGGGAGCTCCACATTCTCTAATGCAGTCATAGCATTCATCAGGTTATAGGATTGGAATACAAAGCCTAGATTATCCTGACGGAATTTAGCTAAGCCCTTCTCCCCCATTTTATGTATATTCTTACCCTTAATCGTGATTTGTCCGGAGGTAAGCTTTTCAATTCCTGCCATCAGATTTAACAGTGTAGATTTACCGGAACCGGAGACACCATACAAACAACAGAATTCCCCTCGCTTAATAGTAAAGCTGACGTCATCGATGGCACTGATTCGTTCTTTCCCCATTCTGTAAATCTTCTTAACATTTTTAACCTCTATGATATATTCGTCTTTGTTGTTGTACATTGAGCACCTTCCTAACTTATTGGTCAACACCAACTTGCCATAGTAATTTTACACCAAATTTATTAAATAATGACTATCTAATTTCTTAATTTTTCCTTACGATTTAATTAAAAACATTATAATTTAGATGCCAAAAGTCGAACAATGACGAATCCATGAAAATTATGTATGGTTCAGGCGTCATATGTCCTCTACGATATAGAAAGTGACTATACGTGCTTGTGTACACATAATCACCATCTATATGCTTTTTAGTTCATTTCTTGCTTCTTATGAATTCGGTGATCAATAAACCGGGTAAAGACCAGCTTAAGATAAGCTCCGATCGGGACTGCCAAAAGCATACCCAGGAAACCACCTAAAGCACTACCGAAGATAATTGAAACCATGATGATCAACGGGTGAATCTTAATTGAGCTACTCAACAGCTTGGGACCAATCAGATTGCCGTCCACTGCCTGTATCAGGAACAATAAAATCATGGATACCACCCAGGTTCGAACATCCTGATTGATCAGGCAGACTAAGGAAGTACTGATATAAGCAACGATCGGACCAAAGTAAGGAATCAAGTTCCCGATTCCTGCCAAAATACCTATCACAATTGCAAACTTTACTCCTGTAATCGATAAGACAATGCTGATAAGAAACATCATAACAAAAGCATCAATTAGTTGGCCTCGGATATAACCGGAGAACACCCGGTCCAGATCGTTAACCATTTTCTTGAAGCCCTCATTCAGTTTATCCGGAAACAGTGCTTTGCATATCTTGCGACTGTAGGACATGAACATTCTTCCGTCAATCATAAAATAGATGCCAATAATAAAACTAAGGATAAAGGTCGTCATATATCTTGTAATATTAGTGATTGAGGATAATGTCCCTTTCACTAATCCTAGAACAGAACCAACGATGTAAGCAGTCGCATCCGTAACATATTGTTCTAACTCCTGAGACCTTATATCAAGCTTCTCCATGCTTTTAAAAATAGCATTAGTTAAGGAGTCTAAGCTTGCCATATACTCCTGTCCAAGTTCAACCACATCATCCAGAGTAACCAGCCTAATTTGGTTTGTTATCGTAAAAACGAGTAAAGAAATCAGACCCAATACTGCTATTACCAAAAGTAGTACTGAGGTCACTGCTGCCCAGGTCCGAGGCATAACAATCCGCTTAAAAAACCTGGCTGTTTTCAGCTTTCGATACCTGCTCTCGAACATACCAACAACAGGGTCCATAAGATAAGCAAAAACAAAACCAAGTATAACCGGCTTACTTACCTGGAGTAACCAAAGGCAGCGCTTCATTACATCCTTCACAATCATGGGTGCACTCTTGACAACCAAACTTAGCGCATAGATAATGACCACTGTGATAATCACATACATTGATATCTGCAGGTATTGTCTGTTTATTTTATCCTTCCATTTCATTTAGTAAACCCCTGCTCCCTATCCCCGCACTTGAGGTAATTCAAAATACATTCTACCGCATTGTCTACACCCACATAATCGCTTCGAATAGAAAGATGATAATTCTCTGCCTTACCCCACTTCTCACTGGCATGATAGTTATAATAATTCGCTCTCCGCCTATCTGTTCTGAGAATCTCCTCTTCAGCCTTGTTTGCTTTGAGATTATACTGCTCTATCGCCCGCTTTTTCCGTGCTTCAATATCAGCCCAGATGAAGATATTCACTACATTATTAAAGTCTCTGAGTACATAATCTGCACACCGCCCCACAACAACACAGGGACCCTCCTCCGCAACCTTTCGAATCACGTTGGACTGAGCCAGATATAATTGGTCATCGAGAGACAAATGGGTATAGCCGATATCCTGATTGCCATAAGCATTCATTCCCATCGCCAAGGAATACAGTAGGCTGTTACTTGCCTTCTTCTCTGCATTCTCAAAGGCGGCTTCTGCAAAGCCGCTTTCCTTTGCCGCTCTCGAAATCAGTTCTTTATCATAAAATGGAATTCCTAACTTACCCGCCAGCTTCTCTCCAATAACCCGGCCTCCACTGCCATACTGCCTACTGATCGTAATTATTTGATTCATAAGATCACTCCTATTCTAAAATTTATACATAACATGAAAATTCGCGAAACGTGTTTTCTTATGTTTACACTATAAGTATACCATATTTAGCCTACTCATAGAAGCTATTTTTCTGATCATACGAACAGAACCTGCCTGCCAAATGCTTCATCAACACCCGCTTCACAAGAAGCTAGACCAAAAGAATGAATTTTAAGTAAATTCTCTTAGGAATTGGCAAGTCCTTCTTAAGCTTAAGATACAAAGTATCACGATACTCACGAACTTGCTCCAGCTCTTGATTACTTATTCGTCCTTTACTAAAGCGGGCTTTGCGGACAATCACCATCAGTCTCTCTAAGCTCTCCTCCTCTACATAATCGAAATGTTCCTTGACAAAGGCTTCACTCTCCTCCAGCAGCGCGCTCTTATTCGGCAGACCGTTACAGACTCTGATCATTCTCTCCACCTCACCAAAGAGAAAGATTGCCCGATTATTATGATTAGGTGAATATCGAGCCTTTCTAGTTTTATTCATCCGATAAAGCAGCCTTAGGAGTATAACCAGAAACAGCAATCCAAATATTATCCATAAGTAGATCATATCTGCCTGATTTGAGGAATGGTTCGCCGCTCCCTGTTCCATCTCCTCCAGCTCATTATTTACCGGTAGCTGTGGCGTTGGAATGTTCAGAACAGGAGTGGGTATCGTGCTGCTCTCCTCAAGACTTCTCTGAATATTACCATCCTCGATGTTATCGCTGAACTCCTCCATATCTGCTACAACAGAATTATTATAGTTGACGGTAGAACCCGGAGTGAATTCCACAGGAACCCATCCACAATTATCAAAATACACCTCCACCCAAGCATGGGCATTATAATCCATGACATTAATCTCATACTGAGTAACCATATTGGATCTGTCACCCACATTCGTATACCTGGTTGTCTCCTGGGAGCCGGCACTTCTGTAGATTGCTTCCTCTCCAACCGCATACCCTTCCACATATCTTGCGGGAACACCTAAGGTACGAAGCATCAGGGTCGCAGCTGATGCATAATGAGCGCAGTAACCCAATTTATTCTGATAAACGAAATATTCTACAAAATCCTCCCCCTCCGGTAATCTGCCGGGTGTAAGTGAGTATTCTGTATTTTGTTCCAAATACTTTTTAATATATTCAATCTTCTCTGAGATACTTCCCGTTTTTGTCTTGACGCGGTCCGGAGCAAAATCACGTTTGATATTAATCAGTCCCTCTGTCGGAAGGGTTGTATATGCCTGATAGACATACTTGCGATAGAGTTTCTCGTATTCAGTATAGTCACTAAGCTTTTCTAATAAATCCTCATAAAAAGTCGGAGAATCCAATAGGGATATACTAAAATAATAATCATATTGGTAGCTGTCTTCTCGAATAGCCGGAGAAGCATATAAATCCTGCTCATACAAAATATTACTTAGAACACTGTAATCAGTAAAATAGGGAGCATATAGATACTTCTTATTTGCGCCCTTATATTCAATCGTAAGCGAACCCTGATCCAGACTATATTCATGCCAGCCGGTATCCACTTCTGTCTCCTCTTCGTCAGAAACTATAAAGTGCTTTAAAAAAATACTCATCTGATTGACCGGCGGGAAAAGCTTCAGGGGCAACCGCTGCAATAATTTCTCATATTGCTCCTGCATCTCGTCCGAGTGTTCTTCCCATTGATCTCCGGTGTATTCACTTCCCACATAACCCTTGAGGTAGATTCCCTCGGAAATCGATTGGATCGGTGCAGTGATAGTCAGGTGCTTTGTATTCAGATATTGAACCTGACCAGTCTTCCCCAACTCTCCGCCATTTAAGCCCGTTGAAGATACCTTCCTTGCAAATAACCTTATCTCCGAAAATGTTTCGGAGATATCCTCTAAAGAAAAATCGTTCATCGCTGATTGAAGCTCAACCTTCATTTCTGTAATTTGAGTCAGGTTATCATAATCCTCCCTAGTAATAAAAAGTTTCATAAGGAAAAAGATGATCAGACCGGCTAGGCTAAGCCAAATAGCTGACCGGCTGCTAATTCGGTGTAATAAGGTCTTCTGCTGCCGATCTGTGCTGTGATCATGATGATACCCGGAGCGGGTCAGATAAAGAAGGCATACTGCAAAGGTAATCAAATAATGTTCCGAAGGGATAATACCTATTGCAAAGCAGGCGCTTACCGGAAGAAACATAATTAATCCTCCGATACTCACCAGATAATTACGTACCACTGCCAAGGAGAGCAATCCGATGATAGGGAATAGTATCATAATAACAAATATGGTCGAATCGGCTTCAGCTGTTGTATAATCCGCTACAAATTCTATACCTGCTACCCCATAGTAAGCCGATATCCGCTTTAATACCAAATTCTCGATAATAAAAAAACCGTTTTGAATTCTCCCGATCCTGCTATAAAAGAATAACCCATAAATTACTATACTAAAGAACAATTTCACTAATCCGTAAGGAAGATGAACACAAAAGGCATAAAGAAGTGCTGAGAATAGTAATATCGCACCATTGACCTGGAGTATATTGCTAGGGATGCCGATACTCTCCACAAGCATAGAGATACCACTCCAGCACCCGATGGCAATAACCAGAAATTGAAAGATTCTGGTCGCTATGGGAAAGCCGGTTTTCTTCTCATCTATAATCAACACGGTATTATCCATTATGATACCGTCAACATAATCCTGGTACATGTAATCACAACCTTTCTAATCCAGTCTCAATTGCTCCATATCACGTTGAACATGATTTGTATCCACTGAGGTTAAGGTAACACCGGTATCGCTCAAACGCCTAATTACCTCGTTCGGGAAATACTTTGTTCCCGGCTGATTATCGATATCACCAAGGTAAATCACCTGTCTGGTCATCGCCTTAAGTAATGACAATGCCTCAGTACGCCTTCTCGGTTGTTCTCCTGTGATAAAAATCAGATTCGAATATTGCTCCTTCGGATACTCTGCCTGATATGCCGATAACGCATCGATAGAGGAAGAATACGGAGCTACATGAAGTAAGCCATCCACCGCCTCGAACAGATCCTTCTCCTGATCAATTCGAATTCTCCTTGAGGCTCCATGCTTTTCATCATACCAGGTGAAGTAATGTAACTGTCCTGCTAAGAGAAAAGAATAGGATAAAGACAAGGCACACTCCAAGATAGAGTCCATAAATAGCATTCGATTAATACCATCCGGAATGCTAAGATCTACAAAAAGAAGCACCGAACAATTCAAGGGGTCGCTAAAATCTTTGATCATAAGCTGATCCAGCTTCCGGCTAAGCTTCCAATGAATTCGTGTCTGCCTGTCTCCTTCTCGATACTCTCTGATGGCGAACACCTCTGACGGATCATCCCCACTTTTCACAGAAGAATAGTAGTCGCTTTCCACAATGTTGGAATGAAGATATGCAAACTGATTCTGAGGCAATTCATAATAGATAGGGAGAATAGCAACCGCCAGCTCCGCCTTCTTCTGCTTCTTCAATGAGAAAATTCTCATATAATCATAAATTCGGATACTATTTAAGGTTATCTCCAGGTTACCGGCATACTCTGAATATAGATTACAGATGACGGAAGCCTTCGTATTCGCATCGACTGATACTATGAAATTCTTCTTATATTTCTCAGAAGAATAAGAATTCTTATAGGTTAAATATAATTTGATATGAGATACCGGAAATATGGTTGGATTATCTATCTGTACTGAGATTGGTACTACTTCGCCTTTCTTTGCCACATGGATTATTGAAACCAACTCCACCTTAATTCTCCCATACAGATAGCTGAGCAGGGCAAACAAAAAGAACGGGATTGCCGCCAAAGTCAAAAAGATAATCCCCATATAATAGGTGTTATATAAGATCGATAATAATCCAACAGCAGCAAGTGCCACCAGATATTTGATTAAATTGCGCAGCATGAAATTACCTGTGCCTTTCTTCATCCGGATGAAATGTCCTAAGCATTTAATGAAGCATAGCTGCTTTTGCCGCAAATACTTCATCAATACCTGATAATATAATAATGAACTTCCAATGGAATTCATTATTATATTATTTAAGAATTCAGCTTGCTGAATTCTTTATTCACACTAACTTACATGCTGCATCTTTGATGCAGCTCAAACAGCCCGGAAGAACTAGGAATGAGCACCTCTGTGCGAATTTCACGGTTCTTCCTGTGTGAAGATGTTTTTTCTTCACACTAAGACTCCTTGGTGATAATCCTTGGCGCCTTAACAATACGTAGAATATCCTCCAGAAGGTTGTCCACTGTAACATTGTTCACACGCGCCTTCGGCTTCAGTATCATACGATGGGCTGCTACATCCTTGAAGATATTCTGTACATCCGAGGGGATTACATAATCTCTTCGATTTAGGAATGCCATTGCCTTCACCATATTCATCATAGCAAGAGATCCTCTTGGACTGACTCCAAGATCAATCAAAGGATTCTCTCTGGTCTGCTCAACTAAAAGGGTAATATAATCATAGATGGAATCGTGGATGAAGACTTCCTCCACCAGATTTTGCATCGTTAAAATATCTTCTTTCTCTACCACTTTCACAACTTTATCCAATGGATTAGAATTCTGACGTTCCTTCAAGATGCCAATCTCACTCTTCCTGTCCGGATAACCCATGGATAGACGGATCATAAAGCGGTCCAGCTGTGATTCCGGCAGCATCTGTGTGCCAACAGATCCGATAGGGTTCTGGGTAGCCATAACGACAAAGGGCTTGGGAACCTCTCTGGTCACACTGTCCACTGTTACCTTTCCTTCCTCCATTACCTCCAAAAGAGCGGATTGTGTCTTAGATGAGGTTCGATTAATCTCATCCGCAAGAAACAGATTACACATAATTGCTCCTGGCTTATATTGATAACCGTCGCCATCCTTATTCAGTAAATGAAAGCCTACGACATCCGTCGGCAGTACATCCGGTGTAAATTGAAGCCGATGATGCTCCAACGCCATCGCTTTCGAGAAGGCTAATGCCAGAGTAGTCTTTCCTACTCCCGGATAATCCTCCAATAGAATATGGCCTTTCGCTAAAATCGCGGTTAGTACCTTCTCTATAATTACTCGTTTACCGATGACTACCTTGTTCACCTCATCCATAATTTCTATCGCTTTGCCATAATACGGGACCATAATTTGCTCTCTCCTCCCAATCCGTTGTGATTAATGTCAATCTTTTCTGAAATGTGGTAATTTCTCGTTCATTATAACATATATTTACAAGATTTCAATTAAGTAAAGCAATATTCCCGATATAATTCTTTCTTTCCTATTTGGGTATATACCACCCTTCGCATTTAATAGTGACGGGTTGGAAGTGTTACAGTTCAGCCTTCAAAGACTAAGCATGCGACTAGGGAGAAATGATTCCCATGGTGAGTATTTGCATTCGTCGGTACTTAGGTTCTGTAATCTAGAACCTTATGTACCGCTACGTAATGCAATTAAGTGGGAACGGCTCATCCATGGGAACATTTCCTTCCTAGTCGTATTGATTTCCTAATAGGCTGAACTATTACATGAAATTCGCAATATTTTGTGAACTGGTGGCTTTTGTATTGACTTATCCCACAAATCGTATAAAATTATCTTCATATGAATACTATGGAGGTAGCAAAGGTGAACAAATCAAAAAAAATTAAAAGAGCCGCAGTAGAAACCGGTTTACACGACAAAAAAAAGGACAAAATTGTCAGCTCAAAAGTCTTAACAATCGCGTCAATCGTGTTTGTTATCATTCTTGTAGGAGCCTTAGTTTTTGATCAGTTTTATGAGAGCACATACTTGAAGGTTGATGGTAAGAATTATCATTTGAAAGATTTATCCTATTACATCTATTCTGTAGAGTATCAGTATGATTATTATGATCAGATGTTTGGCGGTAATGGAACCTATTGGAATATGTCCGCAGATGAAAGCGGCGCTACCATGCGTGATATAGCGAAGGAAGAGGCTATTGAAACCGCTCTTTACAATGAAGTGCTTTACAATGAAGCGATAGCGGAAGGTTATTCCTTAACCGATGAGGAGAAAGCGACCATTGATACCAACGCCGACAAAATGATGGAATCTTTGACTGATGCAATTATCGATCAGAGTAATTTTACGAAGGAATATCTGTCCGATGTTCTTGGTAAGACAGCCTTAGTAACCAGATATCGTCAGGATAAGGTTGATGCATTGGATATTGATGACGAAGGAATTACAGCCGGTATCTCCCGCGATGAGTTCAGACAGTATGATATCGAATATCTCTTCGCATCTAAGAAGACAACCGATGCAGAAGGTAAATCCGTAGATAAGACTGAGGATGAGAAAACGAAAGCAAAAGATGCCTTAAACACTTATTATGAACAGGCAAAAACTACAGAAGACTGGTCAAAAATTATCCCTGCAGATGATGAAACCGTGTCCTACACTACAGATAATTTCATAGCATCCGATACTACCTTTGATGATGAATTCGAGGCACAGATCATGGCAATGGAGAATGGTGCCATAGGCGAAGTTCAGGAAACAGAGAGTGGATATTATGCAATCCGCATGATTGATAATGATTCCTCCGAAAGCTATGATAAAGCAGTTGAGGATGCGATCACCGCTGCTGAGAATGAAGGCTTTACTGCAGTATATGAAGAAATCCTTGCTAAGCATGAATATAAGATAAACCAGACAGCATTGAATTCCTTATCTATGGGAAGCATTACCTTAGCCAAATAATTGTTGTAATTATTTTATTAATTCTGAATAATATTTTCCTTTCTAGTTATAATATAGTTGATTATTTTAGAAAGGAGATAGCTATGGCAAAGAATAAGAATAATAGCTTCAAGAATAATGCTAGTACTTCCGTTAAGAATGATACTGGCAATTCGAGTAAGAATCAGTCCGGCGGCTCCATGAAGGATACCAATACCCAAATGCCGGATAATCGCCCTGCACGTAGTGGTCCAGGCGGAGCATAATCCTGAATCGCTCTAATGAATTTTACAATTTGATGTGTTACAGAAGAAGAGTAGTGTGCGAAAACATACTACTCTTTTTTGAATCCAAAATCTCTGAAATCACTGCCTTTTCAAGAAAATGGGACCTAGTAGTATTTTTATTAGAATGTGTTATAATGGAATATAATACAAAAAATGCAAAGGAGCATTATTAAGCATGAGAATACTTATTATCGGCTGCGGTAAAGTAGGTACAGCCTTAGCCGAGCAGCTGGATCGTGAGGGGCATGATATCATTGTTATAGATAATAAAGCATCCGCTATACATAATGTAATTGATACCCTTGATGTCCTGGGAGTAGTAGGAAACGGTGCAAGCTACCATGTTCTTCAAGAGGCAGGGATTGAAACCACCGATATCCTGATTGCAGTAACAAATTCTGATGAGTTGAACATGTTATGCTGTTTAATAGCAAAGAAGGCAAGTAAGTGCCATACAATAGCCCGTATCCGTAACCCCCAATATAACGAAGAAATTGATTTTATCAAGGAAGAGCTTGGCATCTCTATGACCATCAATCCGGAGTTGGAATCCGCCCTGGAGATGGCCCGTTTAATTCGTCTTCCTTCTGCCATAAAGATTGAAACCTTTGCAAAAGGGAAGGTTGAACTATTAAAATGTCAGATCCCTAAGGATTCTATCCTAAACAATATGCAAATTAAGAATATTGCTACAAAGACACATTGCAAGGTATTAGTCTGCGCCGTGGAACGCGGTGATGACATCTTTATCCCCGCCGGTGATTTCTTATTGCAATCCTCCGACAAGATATCGATCATTGCAATGCAAAAACATGCTCCGGAATTCTTTACGAAAATTGGACTGCCACCCTCTCATATCAAGGATATTATGATTGTTGGAGGAGGCATGATAGCCAGCTATATAGGAAGTCGTTTTGCCGGTACCGATGTTACGGTAAAAATAATCGAACAGAATAAAGAACGCTGTGAGGAGTTAAGCTCCCATTTACCTGACAGTCTGATTATCCATGCGAACGGCACCGATAATAATGTATTAATTGAAGAGGGTATCGATACCACGGATGCCTTTGCCTCCTTGACGAATCTGGACGAAGAGAACATTCTTCTCTCCTTGTATGCGCAGAAAAGATGCAAAGCAAAGATATTTACCAAGATAACCAGACTTACCTTTGATGATATCATACGAGATATGAATCTTGGCGTTATCCTGAATCCCAAACTCTTAACAGCAGACCGAATTATCCGGTATGTCCGCGCCAAGCAAAACTCCTTAGGCAGTAATGTTGAGACGCTATATAAGTTGGTAGGTAACAAGGTGGAGGCTATGGAATTCCGTGTTAAGAGTAATGCCAGTTTTGTGGGTATCCCTTTGCAGCAGCTTAGAACAAAGGAAAACACGCTGGTTGGTTGTATCAATCGTAATGGTAAGATTATTATTCCGAATGGTCAAGATACCATCCAGGTAGGTGACACGGTAATCATTGTGACCACTTCCTTCGGATTAGATGACCTACGCGATATTTTCGAATAGAGGAGCCCTTATGAATAAATCAATTATTTTACATGTTATTGGCTGGATCCTCACGATTGAGGCCTTGTTTATGGCCCTTCCCGGTATCGTAGCCATGATTTACCAGGAAAAAAGCGGTTATTCTTTCCTAATCACAATGATGGTCTGCTTACTCATCGGCGTTCCACTCATCATTATGAAACCGAAAAGCCACATCTTTTTCGCTAAGGAAGGTTTTATTTCTGTAGCCTTAGGTTGGATAGTACTTAGTATCATGGGGGCTATGCCCTTCTATCTCAGTGGTGAGATCCCAAGCTATGTGGATGCATTATTTGAAGTAATCTCAGGCTTTACTACTACGGGTTCCAGTATCTTAAGTGATGTTGAAGCGCTCTCTTATTGTATGCTCTTCTGGCGTAGCTTTACCCACTGGATCGGTGGCATGGGAATACTTGTGTTCATCCTGGCAATTATGCCTATGGCCGGCGGAGAAACTATGCATATCATGCGAGCAGAGAGTCCTGGCCCGTCAGTAGAGAAAATCGTTCCTAGAATGCGTTCCACCGCCTCCCTGCTTTATATTATCTATTTCGCAATGACCGTAATCCAGATAATCCTTCTGCTAGCCGGCGGTATGCCGTTGTTCGACTCTCTTACCATAACCTTTGGCACTGCAGGCACCGGTGGTTTTGCGATTAAGAATTCCAGTCTGGCCGATTACACTAGTTATCAACAAAATGTTACTACTATATTTATGTTTCTGTTCGGAGTCAACTTCAATATTTATTACCTTATCCTGTTTAAGAAAGCGAAGGTTGCCTTTAAAAGTGAGGAGCTGAGAGCATATTTCCTCATTGTAATAACAGCAATCATATTGATTGCCTTGAATCTTGGAGGTATTAAGAACTTCTTCCCTTCGATTCATCATGCTGCATTTCAGGTGTCATCCATTATAACTACAACAGGATATGCTACCGTTGATTTTAATCATTGGCCCACCTTTTCGAAAACAATACTTGTATGGATCATGTTCATTGGCGCTTGCGCAGGTAGTACCGGCGGTGGTCTTAAGGTTTCCCGTATTGTTATTCTGTTTAAAACCATATGTAAAGAAATGTCCTATCTGGTACATAAACGAAGCATAAAGATTATTAAGTTTGACGGCAAAAAAATAGAGCACGAAACCATGCGCTCCATCAATGTATTTTTTGTTTCTTATATTTTGATCTTTGCAGTATCAGTTCTAATTGTCAGTCTTGATAATTTTGATTTTACATCCAGTTTTACAGCTGTAGCCGCTACGATCAATAATGTTGGTCCCGGCCTTGAGGTAGTAGGTCCGATCGGTAATTTTGGTGGATTTTCAATTTTATCGAAATTTGTAATGATGTTTGATATGCTTTGCGGACGACTGGAAGTATTTCCTATGTTATTGTTATTCAACCCTAAGAACTGGAAGAAGTAGTTAGTATATCCTCCTGCTTCTGTACTATTTAAAGAAAATGGTTCAAGTATTAAAAGTCAGAGTCCCCATGAAATACCCAGATATGAATTATCACACGTCAATTTACAGAATGCCTATTCATGCATGAATATTCACTTTGTTCTCTTATTACAACTTTTAACGCTTGAACCAATATTAATATACTAAGACTTTCTTATCCTCAGCACTTTGGCATAGAAGCACCGCCCGGCCCATAGGGAATAACAAAGGTTGGAATGCCTGCCGCATAAGGCGCGATATCATATTGTTGAAAATAGATGACAAGCCCCTCTTTACTTAAGTAAAAGTTATTTGTCTTAAAATTCTCTTTCACCAATTTCTCATAATCTTCAAAGTACATTGCATTTTCCTTCGTTAGCTCATCCTCTATCTGCTTATTGATGGTCTGTATCAAGAAGTCTTTGTAATTACTGCGATGAGGGAAAAAGTCCCCCAACTCCATTCGCTTGCTCTTAGTCAAATTCCAGGTATCAGAATATCTTACTGTTAATCCGTGCGCCCCACCTGCATATTCATACTGGTCAAAATAAAGACTAATCATACAGTTCTGATTATAGGTAACCACAAAATCCACAAAGGCTTCAAATTCTCTGATAGGATAATTATTAGCAACAGAATATTCATATTCCACCATAGCCATCTGATATAAATTCATGATATTTGATCTTTCGTACATCACAGCTTTTGTTCTGTATAATGAATTAAGCTTAGCAAGCAGTGTCTGATATGAATCTGAGATGAATTGAGGATACTTTATCGTATACCGCATGATGTTCACGTTTTTATAATACATGTCCTGCTGTAATGTCTTCTCTCTTACCAGGACCCGGTCTCCAACTGTCAAACAGATCCCCTCCTTAACAGGTTATCCTTTAGCATATCATATGCGACTGCATTGCTTGATATTCTTGTCTATTAAACTATGACAAAACAAAGGGATTTGCACGATGCAAATCCCTTTTCAATCTCCATATGTTATGGTTCGATTCATTATTTAATTCTAGTCTAATTAATCCTTATATACTTTTGCCTGCTCAAATTCTGCCTTCATCTCAGCACTTGGTTCCTTAGATAACAAGGAAATTACTACGATTACGAGACAGGAGAAAAGGAATGCCGGTAGTAGTTCATAGATATTCCAGACACCTCCTAAGGGTCTGATTACGTACTTCCAGAAGAAAACCATGATACCACCTGCTAACATTCCGCCAATGGCTCCCTCTCTCGTCGTTCTCTTCCAGAACAGGGAGAATAGCATGATTGGACCAAAAGTTGCACCGAAGCCAGCCCAAGCAAAGGCAACTACAGTAAAAATTACACTATTACTATCTAAAGCGATTAAGATACCCACAATGGCAATCGCAAGTAGAACAATTCTGGATATTCGCATCACCTGTTTATCAGTAGCATTTTTCTTAAATAATCCCTGATAAATATTCTTAGATATTGCTGATGAAGCAATCAGCAGGTAGGAATCTGAGGAACTGATGGTAGCCGCAAGAATTCCTGCCATTGCCATTCCCGCAAGTACTGTCGGTAATAGATTCGTTGACATTGTAATGAATATCTTCTCCGCATCGCCCGCGGTTAGATGCTCCGTGGGGAAAGCCACACGGCCTATGATACCGATAAACACTGCAGCAAATAAGGAAATCGCGCACCAGGTCGTAGCAATACGTCTTGATTTTGATATCTCGCGATGAGATCTGATCGCCATGAAACGAAGTAATACCTGAGGCATACCAAAGTATCCGAGACCCCAGGATAAGGTAGAGATGATAGTGACAAACCCATATGTTCCGGCCTTACCGAACAACGGTGCTCCGCTTTCGGATATCTGCTGTATTCCATCCTTCATATCCGGAGTTGCAATACCGAAGAAGTCCAAAAATCCGGGCACATTCTTCAGATTATCAAAAACCGCAACAGGACCTCCTGCATAGATCACACCGGTAATCAATATAACTAGCAGTGCAACAATCATAACAATTGACTGCATAAAGTCGGAAGCACTCTCAGCCAAAAAGCCTCCTAGGAAGGTGTAAACGATAACAAAAATTGCTCCTGCTATCATCATATATTGATAAGGAATACCAAATAAGGTATTGAAAAGCTTACCTACACTAACAAAGCAGCTTGAGGCATAGACAGTAAAGAAAACCATGATAAACAAAGCTGCAATTGACATAATTATCTTTTTACTTTCCTTAAATCGATGACTGAAAAAGTCCGGGATTGTTATTGAGTCATTAGCAATAATAGAATATGCATGTAATCTCTTCGCTACAATCAGCCAGTTGATATAAGTTCCTGCCAATAATCCAATAGCAGTCCATGCGGCATCACTAAAACCATAGAAGTATGCTACCCCGGGAAGACCCATCAGCAACCAACCACTCATATCGGAAGCCTCGGCACTCATTGCCGCAATCCAAGGTCCCAGAGAACGTCCTCCAAGGAAATAATTGTCCGAGCTTTCGTTCGCACGTTTAGAAAAAAACAAACCGATTCCGATTACTAATGCCATATAGACGCACATGACAATAAGTATTTGCACATTATCCATAAATACCCTCCCGTTAATATTTAATACAAATTTACGTATAATTATACCAGAGATGCAGTAAGGATACAAGTTGCTATTTCAGAAATATGAATTATGAACCGGATAATGAACATTGTTCCCAAAGTGATTAAGCCAAAAGTAAAACAGTGAATACATGTGCATCTATATTCAGATGGAGCAGACCAACTGATAATCCTTTTTAAGTATTAACGAATGGGGCAGGCTCCTGTCTCGCACTCCTTATCAAGAATCTCGCGCTCTTCTGCATCCTCCATCGAAGCCAACAGCTCATAATCAATAGGCTTTACCTTCTTCATCCTCTCCTCATAATCCTCCTTAGTCGTACATTCATAGGGAAGCAGTGGATAGGTCTCCTCCATCAGTGGAAGGAACGTGATTCCGACAGTATATTCAAAGTTATCATATAACCATTGGGCGACCTCTTCCCATTCATGCTCTCTGACATGAACCGTAATCGATGTATTGTGATCAGACCAGTGAAGCATGGAAAGCTTATAGAGCTCCAGCTGCTCGATGGCTCCGACCTCATACTTTGTTCTGCCTTTCGGTGCTTTGATAGGGAACTCAATTACCTTAACCTGGCAATCCTCATCACTCTGTCCATTCTCGTTATAGATAGGATAGCTACTCTGGGCTTCGATCATCTTATACAGAGGGTCGGAGGCGGAGATGCGAATTCTTCTGATATAGTAGTTCGAATGAGCGTAATGAATTCCTGAGCTGACGCAGGGAAGGGTTGATAGGCTTCCTTCCGGTTTAACCGTTGTCATCAGCTTAGGAGGGATAATCCCTAGTTCCTCACAATACCGTTTGCCCTCAGTATGAACAACTTCCCTTAGCTCCTCCAACAATATTGCTAATTCCTCATAACTCATCTTCGTCTTATTCACCATGTCCATCATCCCGGTTAGTGAGACACCGATAATGCGATCCTCCTGCATCACCCTATTCCACTCGGGAAGCTCCACCTCGACTAAGGTCATCCGTACCGCAACTCTCGTAGATAGCTCAATTACCTTCTTTAACGC
The DNA here is from genome assembly GCA_029239365.1 of Herbinix sp. Lineage (GTDB taxonomy): Bacteria > Bacillota > Clostridia > Lachnospirales > Lachnospiraceae > Mobilitalea. The sequence continues at coordinate 33,231 of JAQZBA010000002.1, forward strand.
ATCCATATCAAGCTTTTTATCCTTAACAAAAGCCATCAGGTTATTGGTTGTCAGATTACAGCACTGCTTCGACCTTAGCAGAATCTCCCCACAGGGATTACTTCCACGGAAGGATGGCTTCCTTCGAAGTGCTTCAGAGGCGTTGATAAAGCCCGGCTCCCCATTTATTTTAATTGAATTGATAATCTCCTTAATGCGTTCCAAGGATGGTCTATGACTATAAAGAATTGAATTATTACTCATCTTGCGATGTGAAATCTCCGGATCCTCCAGCCACTTTCCGTCAACCACCTGATAGATATTACGCTTTGCCCTGATTACTTCGTCATCATCCTCATCGCAGATTACCATCATAGCACTACGTCTGACACCGCCGGATACAACGTTTTCGCTGATGATGGTAGCAACATCCAGAATGTCGATTGCTCTTAACCGATCTTCCTGTCTGCCATAGAAGACGCGGTTCATCTTCTCAAACATTCTCTTAATGGATTTATGTCCGGAAGCCCTTCCGCCAAATCGCTTCAGCCGTTCGCCCTCAGGTCTTACATAGCTATAATCAATGATCAACTTAGTAATGTGATTGTATTGGTCCGCAGTGACAAGCTTGAAATAAGTATCCAGAGCCTCACACCAGCCTTCTTTACTGTCTCCAACCTTCAGAACCGCAGTCGTATCTTCACTTAGTTGGATAACCAAACTGGAATGCTCCATCTCGGCCTTCGGCGTAGAGAGCCGTACATTAATGTCATAGCTGCTCTCCAGCTCAATATGGCGTACCAGAGGCAACCTTGCGACGTGATCTTTATCAATTCTAAGTCCGACACCGCTTCCTACCATCAATAGATAGAATACATCTACCAGGTCTCTCATGGTCTCAATATTAGTAAAAGCACAGTTGTAATTAGATAAGGGATATTGCTTTACTACTTCGCTTCCGCCCATATACAAGGTTCTTCCTGAGGTAAAGGTACGCAGATAATAAAGGTTGTCATAAAGAAGCTCTGCTTCTTTTATTTCCTCCTGCAGATTCACTGCTATGTTATGCTTTCGTTTATATTCCATACCTAGTTCGACATTGTACTGTGTTGTCCTTAGCACAGTCTCGTACCAGTTCTCTCTTCTCCTCTTATCTTCCAGATATCTGGAGTAGGTTCGTAGGTACACGAATTCTCCGATATGACTCAGAGGAGATTTCTGATCTCTATATCGATCGACAAATTCTTTCGACAATAATCTCTCCATAAAGCCCTCCTTACTCCTCATGAACATAGGTTATCATGAAGTCTTTCTCTAATGCAAAATGAAATACACAATATATTGTATTAGTATTATATCCCAGACACAATATATATGTCAATCATCCATTTGATCCTCTCCTTATCTTCATAAGATTTCCTTATTTTATGTCAAATATACTGTAACTTATGTCACTAACAAATCAATGTCAGCATATATAAATAGTGAATAATTTGTAAAGGAGTGTATTATTTTGAGAGAAAATATCACGCTTTTCAGTTGTTTACTTTTCACTCCCCTAAGTACTCAGTTATTACCGATTACCAGTGAGAATTTTTATCTATTCTTTATCGCTTTCATTGTTACCTTCTTCTTATTAGGTATCATTATCGGATATGTATTAAATCCGCGGAGAAAACTACGTAAGAAGAATGAGAAACCTCTTATTGAATCTTCCAAGGTAACGATGGAGGAACCAAAAGATCTCGGACAAGATAGGCCGCTCAATGGAGCCGGTCAACCCCGTGGTCCTGGTAACAGGGATCCGAGAAACGGTAATTACAATAACTATTGGGGTTATTACAACAACCAAACCAGACGTTAATAAGCCACTACTCCTTCAATCCTTATGATTAAATGTAAGGTGGTCTGTGTCAAGCTAACTTAACATAGACCACCTTTCTTATGACTATTCTATTTTCTCAACTCGTCTTCTCGCCACCTTATACATTCGGACTATAGAAAAGATAATTGTTCCAAATACGACAACAATTACAACCCCTAGAAAGCTACTCGCCAGCGCCTGTAGATGCAGAATCATATATTCCAGATAGGCAAATATTACGATTATCTCAAGCTTCATTAGAACCAACATACTTTTGGTGCATTGATATACTCTGATCCGGTTCTCTCTAGTCACTGTTACCGGTATATTCCAGGTAGAAGGATAGGCAGAGACCAGTGTCATTAGTCCATACATAAGAACGCCTATCACCGGCATGATAATTAATTCCAACTTGCTCCCCCAGCGGTCAATCTCACCCAAGGCGTTATAGTGCATTGGAAGCTTAGCCGGTAAGGTTCCCCATACTATAATCGGATAGATCACCATGGTCATGAGTATCACCAGTGTCGTGATTTCTATCACCTTATGGAACCTTGTGCTTGGAAGCTTATCCTTTCTATCTAGGTTACGTGACTCTTGCTCTGTCATATGAAACCCTCTTTCATCTTCTCAACTTAATAGGATCGTACCGAAATTATGTAACAGCTTATATATTAATTCTTAGTAATATTCGAATCGGATTTGTACGGAACTCTTCCTGCGGGAATCTCAGTAGAAGCCGGCCTTACATGGGTATCCTGATCATCAAAGAAGATATGGGCATTAAAGGATTTAAGAATTGCCTTCTTCTCTACGCCTCCCAGAAAGAATGCTTCATCAATATTGACTCCCCATTGACGCAGGGTTAATATCACTCTTTTATGAGCCGGATTATTACGGGCGGTGATAATTGCAATCCTCAGCTTATTTGGGTATTTCTCTTTTATTGTTGATAGCGTCCGAAGAAGCTTCGCAAAAGGTCCATCCGGCAATGCCTTCTCCGCATTCGCCTTCTCATGTTCTAAAAATGCCTCTAAGCCCTGCTTCTGATAGATTTCTTCCGATTCCTCAGAGAAGATAACAGCATCACCATCAAAAGCAATACGAATCTCATTATCATCCGGCGTATAATCCTTGGGAACATCATAAATTAAGGCAGCAGCAAATCCTGCATCAATTGCCTCCTGCACATCCTGTTCATTCTTGGATAGGAACAGATCCACATCAAAGGCAGACAGATATTTAGCGATTTCTTCACCTCCGGTAAAACAAGCCCTCTCGATTAAAAGCTCCAGCTTTTCTATAGAATTAAAGATACGAAGACCGGTCTCTGGGCTGTTCCTGGACATTACTATCACTTCGATTATGCTTTTATTAAATTTACTATTCAGATTAAGTAATGCCTTAATCAAGGAATAGGCAGTCCCAGGCTTTAACAGCTCATCTTCATGCTCGATTTCATACCGGATATATTCCTCGAGACCCTTCTCCATATAGATTTTATTCTCATACTCCAGATCAAATAAGGCTCTTGAGGATATTCCGACTACTAATTTATCATTTAATTGGTATGGCATAGTTAACCTCCTATTCTTTCTTGACAGTTTTTTATTACCTACCCATATTATAAACGAGGGTAACGTCATCCTATGACATACACTCGAGCCAAATCTCCAACTTAAAAATAATCATAGCATAACCCTTACTTCAATGACAGATGTTCTATAAAAATTTAATACATCTTTAATCTCTTTAATCTCAGCAATTGTATTTCTTCTATAATCTGCTATACTAAGCATGTAATTGGCTTAAAACAGACAGGGGGGAAACTATGTCAATCACATTACAGAAACACAATATTCGTATTCTGGAATACATCTCACAGACAGATTTTGACCAGATCAACAAGCTTATGGAGCAATGCATAAGTCAGGATCAGATTAACCTGAAGCTGGAACACGATTATAAGCTTCATCTCAGTAATCTTGCCGCAAAGGATGAAACAAAGGTATCCGGGAAGGCAAATGAATTTCTTTATTATTATAATGATGAGCTCGTCGCTTATCTGGGTATCTCCTGCTTTGACGGAGTAACCGGTGAGCTTTGCGGAATGACTCATCCGATGCATCGTAACAAAGGCTTTTTCCATCGTCTTCTTTCACTTGCCTCAAATGAATGCCGTCATTCCAACTACAGTAAACTCCTGATCTTAGCTGACGGTAAATCCGAATCCGGCATGAGTTTCCTTAAAACTAACGGAAGTAGTTATGCACACTCAGAGTATCGTATGAAGCGTTTATCCACCATTGCTTCCTCTGATGTGGATAAAGAGCTTACTAAGGAAGTATTCTCAAGTAACGAACCCGCAATAACAACTTCTGAACTAGAGATCCGCAGCGCCGTCAAAGCAGATGAGAAAGTAATCGCTAGGCAGAACGCAATCTATTTCGGTGAGGAAGAGATCGTGGAGGAGACCGGAGAATATAAGATAACTCCACTGGAGGATAATCCGGAGAATTACAAAACCTATATGATTGACCTGGAAGGAATCTCGATCGGTAAAATCAATGTAGACTATTCAGATGGCTACGCGTTTATCTGTGGCTTTGGAATATTACCGGAGTATCGAAGACGGGGCTTTGGCCGCCAGGCAATGCTTAAAACGATTCATTTGATTGAAGCTCAGGGCATCAACACCATAGAACTTGATGTAGTATGTACCAATCAGAACGCACTAGGCTTATATCAATCCTGTGGTTTCGAGGAACAATCCGTCATGAATTATTATCATCTGACTGTATAAGAGGTATTACAAAAGCATCCATCTCATCGTTATTTTATATCAAGATTCTGATTAATGCTATTTATTCAAATAGTTAGAGCTCTGTGAACTGCAAATCCCAGAAAAGGAATTGTAGCTCACAGAGCTCTCTTATTTAAAAGGGGATGTTCCAAAACAAGTTAGCTCAATCATTGTGGGAGTATCATTTTCCCCATGAATGATTTATTGTTGAAATTTGCACCTGACGACAGTTGCCTGTACATGCAGTAGGCAATTTAATCAATTCCTGCTACCGTTACATCCTTAAGCAGCACCATTGCAGGACCTTCAAAGTTGTTGTCCTTCTGGCGCTCTTTGGATAGATACATCTCCTTCTGAAGCTCACTGATATTACCGGTGATTGAGCCCCCTGTTACCGGTATGATTGTCTTACCATCATAGTACCATGCCAAGCGAATCTCTCCACAGAAATCACCGGTCATCGTATCCACTGTAAAATCAGAAAAGGCTGCCGTTAGTAGGTATGGCCCTTGTTTCAACTCACTGATCGTCTTGGTTCCGCTTTCAACCACAATATTTCTTATATTACCTGTCGGCTCCACCTCAAGATAATAAGCGTATCTGGTATCTGCTGCATAGGTCATAAGTTCACCGTGATCAATGATCTTCACCGCTTTCAACGGAAAGCCCTCGGCATCAAAGCCTTCTGAATCGGTAGAATTATTCATAAACGGATCAAGCGTTAAGGTGATTCGGTCACCTGTTACCTCCTCGCCCTGAACATGATCCCCTACCTTCCAAGTAGAGGCTTGATTATACACGGACGCCGCATTGCTCTTGGAA
>JAQZBA010000197.1 GCA_029239365.1 Herbinix sp.
CTCGGGTTCACCTTGCGGATGCGAACGGATACTAAAGTAGTTGTGATCAGGGTTAGTGCTTCCATCAGGACGATCGATATACCGATCAAGCTTGGAGAGATAATGAAGTTAGCGTTGCTAATTCCGACGGACGAGAGCATCAGAATGCAGAGGGGATTGACGGTTAACACTGCCAGGGCGCTGCCAAGCACCGTACTAACCAATATGATGGTGCCAAGAGCAATATTATTATGCAGGATCAGCTGTCCCGTTGTAAATCCAAGGGCTTTGTTGATGCCAATCACATTTCTCTCGCGGAGTATCTTTACCTTCACCAGGAAGTACAGGATCAGTACAACGATGAAGGCGGTTATTACCCCAATGGTGATGCAGATCATCGTGAGTGATTGTGTGATGGAAGACAGAGTAGTTTTGAAGATATCCTCCATATTAATGATGGAGATACTATAATCTTTCAGTTCATCCTCCAGCAGCTCTATGGTATCTGCTACACTGACGTTCTCGTCCAAATAGAGATAGAGGGAAACGGGGATATAAGAGCTGTTGATACGTAGCATGCCTTTTTCTGTGATCGATATGGATTGACCTAGATTATTAATATGCTGTGAGATTCCGACTACCATATAGTCGTAGTTCTTGTCATTGGAAATGATAGAAATCACATCGCCAATCTCAGCGCCAAGCTTCTTCTGGTTTACAGTACTTATAACAAGCTCATTGTCATGCCTCGGATATCTACCCTCGATGATTGTAGATACGGCAACCTTATCATAATCATTACAGATAAAGGTATTGGTTGAGGTTTCTTGATCGCCAAATTGCACCGTTAAGCTCACATTGGAGTAATGAAGTGATCTACCCACTCCAGTAGTTGCTGCTGCGATATCGTATACCTTCTGATAATCCTCATCGTAGCATACAACGGCCAGATCGGCGCGTTCCATACCAACCAATCTGAGAAATGCATTCTCATCCTGTACAAAGTTAAAGTACATCGCAATGGAGAATATAATGGTGAAGGACATTAAGGTGCCGATGATACTTATGGAGATACTCTGCTTTCTATTATTGAAGATTTGCTTAAGACCAAGAAGCAGATGCAGATTACCTCTGGACTTCTCTAGCGGGAAATGATTTTTGCCAAAATGATAAGTATCAATTCCACTTCGCAATGCCATCAAAGGTGTGATCTTAGCGATACGCCTGGAAACCTTGATGGTGATGATAAGGATCATCAGAGTGATGACAGCAAAGCTTTGAAGCATGCTAATCATTCCCGGCTCCATATGCCAGTTCAGTCCAATGGAAGAGGAGATGATATTAGTAACAGCGTCGGAGCATAGTATGGATATTAATATTCCAATTACGAAACCCAAGATGGTGATGACCAGGAACTCTAGAATGAGAGCATTCTGTATCATTCGGTTGGTAAAGCCAATGGCTTCCATGGAACCGATATTCTTGATATCCTCTTCGATATGTGTAATTACGGTAAAACGGATTACCACCATCGATATAATGATTACCAGTGCAGCGAAGAAGACTAAGATCATCATTATGATATTAATGGTCATCGTAGTTCCGACCTTCATTGATTCATAGTTCAGATTGATTGTGGTACTGGGATCATAATCCTCATTGATGGAGACCTGGTTGTTATATTCCCCTTCAAAATCTTTTGAGCTGACCCCCTCCTTAAGAATTGTTTTGATGCAGGAATACTGAGACATCTCACCTGCAGAGCTTCTCAATTTCTGAAAGGATCGGTCCGGTACATAGCATTTGTAGAAGCTGATATTGGCTGTAGTGGAGAAGAAGATATCTTCACAGAAACCGTAGACAGAGAAGGTGTCAACTTTATCCTGAAAGGTGACTTCAATCTGATCACCGACCCGGTAGCCTAGCATGGACTTGAGGGAATAGGGAACAACGATGGAGTCTTCGGTCATCGTGCCAACAGCACCTATTATATTCAGGCTCTGAATGCTTTGATCTGCATCTGCATTCATGAGCATGATACCGATACTCTGAGCCTTCTCTTGGACCTTCTTATTATGGATAGAGGCTGTGTGATAGATGATTACACTCTCCTGCTCCATGGACTCGAGCTGTTCCATTCCACCGATGACACCGGACAAATACTCACTGTATACTTCCGGTGTGAAGGTTACGAAGTCTGCTCCATTCAGAGCTTCCTGTTTCTTATCCAAAAAACTACCCAAATTAGATAAGACATGTAACCCGATATATAGGAACAAAGTAGCGGTAATAATCAAAAATAAGAGAGTAATCGCTGAACTGCGATTCTTTCGGAAACTACTTTTTGCTAACATTAATAATTTCATAATAATAACCAAGCCTTTCTCACTTACTAACATATTGAATCAATCTGGAAGAACAAGGAGTTCGCTCCAATGGGCGAACTTAGCAGTTCTTCCTGTGTGAATTAATGCTTTTTATTAATTCACACTGTTACCAACCCAAGCGATCGAGGAATTCACGTATCGCTGCATGTCGCTTCGGATCACTCTTCACGTATTTGCCCAAGTTCAATTCTGCTTCAATTACGCCGTCCCGTAGGTATAATACACGATTAGCACGTCTTGCAGATTTAAGATCATGCGTAACCATAACGATACTTTGACCTTCTTCATTAAGCTTAGTAAGGATATCCAGAACCAGGGTTGAATTCGTAGAATTCAATGCACCGGTAGGTTCATCAGCGAAGACAATCTCCGGTTTGTTAATCAGAGCGCGAACGATGGCAACCCTCTGGGCTTCACCACCGGATAATTGGGCAGGATATTTATGATAGCAATCCTCATTCAAACCGACTGCCGCTAATAAATCCTTCGCTGCTTGAAGCACCTCAGTACGGCTCCGATTCAACAGTAATCCGCAGATTACTATGTTATCCAGGATACTCATGGTGTCATTTAGATGAACCTGCTGGAATACGAAGCCGCAATGCTTTCGGCGAAATACCGCCAGCTGGTCATTGGAATACTTGGAGATATCCGTTCCTTGAAAGCTTAGCTTACCAAGAGAAGGCTTATCCATACCGGATAGAGCATAGAGCAGAGTGGATTTACCGGAGCCGGAGCTCCCCATGATTACGGTGAAATCTCCTTGACCAATCTCGATATCCAGATTCTTAAGTACATGTTGCATTTGTTTTCCATTGGAATAGGATTTACATAAATCCTTAGTTTGTAATATTGTGTTCATAGTAACCTCCTCATTTCAGAACAAAAACGTGTGATAAAGCATTTGCCTTAACACACGTTATCATAGCACGGATTTTATTAACAAGTCTTTTCCGGTTTATTATTAAATCCTTATCAGTTTCTTAATTACTTAAGTCTGATTCGGTATATCAAAAGTCGGACGAAATACTCAATCAATTAGCAAGCCTTTTGTAGTGCTAGATGTACCACAAAGCCATGATCCTTCTCACAATGTAGTTCGCCTCCCATACCCTCCATGAATTGTTTGGCCAGATACAGACCAAGGCCGGAGCCGGATTGAATGGAAGCGTTACTGCCACGGTAGAACTTCTCGCATACAAGGGGGAGATCGATGTCCTCTACTGCGGTTCCGAAATCCCGAACCTCAAGCAGCAGATGCTCCTTAGTCTCTTGATAGGAGATATGAATGGGAGTATTGGCATATTTTGCAGAATTATTAAGCAGATTATCAATGACCTGAGTCAATCGAAGCTTGTCACAGATAATCAGGCACTCCGGCAGTTCATCTTGAACCCGGATCGGATGAATCTGCTCCATGTCATGGAAGATATCGGACAGAACCGTGCTGGGTTCTTCGGTAGGAGTTACCTTCAGAACCTGAAGCTCTGATAAGGTGGCATGAAACATGTTGCTAATCAGGTGGTCAATCATATTCGATTTCTGATGAATGGTCTTAATCTTCTCGATATTTTCATCCTGATGGAGCTTGATCTCCAGAATCTCGCATAAGGCATTGATGGTAGCAACCGGTGTCTTAATATCATGGGATAAGCTTGCGACTAACTCCTTCTTACTTCGGTTCGCCTGATATTCGCTTTCTCTGGCTTTCTTTAACTCTTCTCTTAGGATATCGAAGCTCTCGGTAAAGGCACCAAAATAATTGTCCCGCTGCATATAGAGAGGGACATCAAGATTACCGATGGAGAGATTGGTCGCAAAATTCTCCATTCGCCGGAAAGGTCTCAGTATACGAAGATAGATCATAAGAAATGCGAAATCCATAAGAACAAGAACTATACCAACCATTACAGAGCAGATCAGTAGGATTTGATTCTTTATCTTCATTATGGAATCATCATTTCGCTCGAATATGATCTTACCCAGTAGATGATCTCCCTCTATGTAATCCAATATGATATCTCCATGATCAATACCTTCATATAGAAAGGAAGTATAGTCAGGAGACGAGATGGATAGGATGATACAATCATAATCTAACATTAAGACCTCAGGGGAATTCCCCGATGCCAGGCCTTGACTAACCGTTTCATATCGATCGTTAATCGAGGGGAGATTGGCTGCATGGTATTCCAGTGACTTAAGCTGTAGAGTACAATAAAGGAGCGCAGCGCATAAACTGATATTTAATAAGAGGATCAGATATCTTAACTTCATGCTTCTAGTCGATACCCCGTGCCCCAGACAGTCTTAATATAAATTGGCTCGTTCGGGTTTCTTTCTATCTTTTCTCTTATTTTGCGAATGTGAACGTTCAGGGTTCCGTCACTGAAGAATTCATCACCCCACACATTATCAAAAAGCTCCTTTTTATGAATCACCTTATTCTTATTCTGATAAAGGTAATACAGTAGTTTGAATTCCTTTGTCTTAAGCTTTACTTCAGTGCCATCGACGAATACCTTCATAGCATTCTCGTCCAGGACCAAACCAGAAGCAGCAGGAGACGCAATCTCATGATTCTCGCTCTGTCGCTTTAGGGCAATACGAACCTTAGCAAGAAGAATACTTAAGGAATAAGGCTTTTGAATATAGTCATCTCCGCCGATGTTCAGAGCAATCAGGACATCATCCTCACTTTGTCTGGCACTAATGAATAGGATGGGGATATTCGTACTCTGCCTGAGCTTAACACATAATGCAAAGCCACTCTCTCCCTCCAGATTAATATCCAGTAGAATTAACTTCACCTGATTCTGATGAAGAAATTCCAGACATTCTGCAGAATTGGCTACATGCGCGGCAGTTAAGCCAAACATCTGAAAATATTCACAGGTAGCCTGACCCAGCGCCGTCTCATCATCTACAATTAAACATTCATATTCCATAGTTACCCCCATTTAACCTGATTATCTGTCACTCTTCTCCCTCGGCATAGCCCTTTCGTTAAAATATCAGTATTAACATACCCGATCGGATAGCACGCAATTAAGAACATTATAATCCAGAGAATGGATATTGTCTACACAGCACCATTTGAAGCATTTATGTGCATAATTAGATCCCGCTCTGGTAAATATAGCCTTGAGGTGAAAAGTGTGATGAAATGCATCTTCACACAGCAACTTTGTGCCGGTGGCCCAAAGTATACAGGTTGTGAGAAAGGTATGGTTTTAATATGCAAACAATATGGAAAGAAAACGGAACCTCCAGCCGCGGGAGCAAGGAACGAGGCGAATCCCTATGGCTTCAGGAGGAATACCGATATACACAGGATAATGTTAAGATAGCAAGGTCAACTCTAATGGAGAAGATTAATACCGATGTGGCGGTCATCGGCGGCGGGCTGGCAGGGATACTTACTGCTTATCTCCTTCAGGAACGGGGCTTGTCGGTGGTAGTTCTGGAGTGCAATGAGGTCGGTAGCGGTATGACGAAGAATACAACCGCGAAGATAACCTCACAGCACGGTCTAATCTATGATAAGCTCCTAAACTGCAAGGGAGAGGAACGAGCCTGGGAATACGCGATGGCTAACCAGAAGGCAATCGAAATGTATGAGGAGATTATTAAGAGCAATCAGATAGACTGCGAGTTTGAACGCTTACCTAATTATATCTATTCGAAGGAAAATGAGCGGAAGATACGTCAAGAGGTCGAGGCTGCGAAGAGACTTGGCCTTCCGGCAGAATTGACGAGGGAGACTACGCTTCCTTTTACGGTGAAGGCGGCGATACGTTTTGACCAACAGGCTCAGTTCCACCCTCTCAAGTTCCTGGATGCTATCGCGAAGATGCTCACCATATATGAACACACACGGATTACTGAGGTGCGTGATGACGGAACCATCTTAACAGAGCAGGGAAGCGTACGTGCCAAATCCGTCGTTGTAGCGACCCATTATCCCTTCATAAATGTGCCTGGTTTCTACTTCCTTAAGCTACATCAGGAGAGATACTATCTATCTGCACTAGAGGGCTGCTACGACGGAAATAGGGTGCGCTTAGACGGAATGTACCTGGATGCCGATCCACAGGGCTATTCTCTGCGTAATTATAAGGACCTAGTGATCTTTGGTGCGGTCAATCATCGATCCGGCGAATACAAACCCAAGGATGCTTATCAGAGAATTGAGGACGCTGCCAGACACTATTATCCGGAAGCAAAGTTGAAATATATCTGGTCCAATCAGGATTGTATGACTCCGGATTCGATCCCGTATATCGGAAGATATTCCGCCAATACTCCGAATATCTACGTAGCAACAGGCTTTAATCAGTGGGGAATGTCTTCTTCCATGGTATCGGCGATGATCATCAGTGATATGATTACCGGTAAGAACAATGAATACCGTAAGGTATTCTATCCAAGGCGGTTAATGCTATCCGGCAGCAGGAAGATGCTACAGGACGCAGGAGTAATCACGAACAGCCTTCTCTTAGAGCATCTTAAGATCCCTCGGGATAATCTTAAGGATATCAACGTTGGACAGGCCGGGATTGTGAACCGAGGTGGGCAGAAGTATGGCGTCTACCGTGAGACGGACGACCGATATTATTTCATATCCACAAAATGTCCTCACCTGGGTTGCAGCCTGGAATGGAACCAGAATGAATTAACCTGGGATTGCCCCTGCCATGGCTCCCGTTTTGATTACCGCGGCAGACTGATCAACAATCCGGCGATGCGAGATGTCTTTGATGCTTGTCAGAGAAAGAAGAGATAAAGAAATAAGAGATAAACAAATAAGATATATAAGATAGAGTTAGTAAAATTTTCAATCAGATAATATTATGTATTATCATCTGGGTAATAAAATGTTATAATCTGGAAAGAAGTCCGAATTTACCAATAACT
>JAQZBA010000198.1 GCA_029239365.1 Herbinix sp.
GTCGTAGAACAGGCAGAGGATGAAATTGCTGCAATCAATATGGCAATCGGCGCCTCATTTGCCGGAGCTACAGCCATGACGGGTACTTCCGGAGGTGGCTTCTCCTTAAAGGTAGAAGCCCTTGGCTTATCTGGCATGGCTGAGATACCTTTGGTCGTGGTGGATGTTCAGAGGCCGGGACCGGTAACCGGTCTACCTACCAGAACGGAGCAAAGTGACTTAAAATTTGTAATCTCTGCTTCCCAGGGAGAGTTTCCTCGTATGGTAATTGCACTTCGTAATCATACGGATGCCTTCTATCAGACAGCGAGAGCCTTGGATCTGGCGAATCGATATCAAATACCAGTAATCCTACTAAGCGATCAATATCTGGGTGACTCCACAGCCAGCGTTGAACCATATGATTTATCTAAAGTTAAAGTGATTAAACCTCTGGAGGAGAAGGATGCTCCGGAAGGGGAATACCTTCGTTTTAAGTACACTGAGAATGGTATTTCGCCAAGATTAATTCCGGGTAAGACTAAGAACTATGTTACCGCTGACAGCGATGAGCACGATGAATTCGGGCGAATTACTGAGGATGCGGATGTAAGAAATCATATGATGGATAAGCGCATGAGTAAGCTGGAGAGCTTAAAGCTAGAACTGTTGGAGCCGGAGTATGTCGGAGCTGAAGATTATAATACTTTATTCGTAGGCTGGGGATCCACCTATGGGCCGATAACGGAAGCGGTTCAGTTACTGAATGCAGAGGGAGGAGAGAAATATGCAGCCCTTCTCTTTGGTGACATCTATCCTCTTCCTCAGAAGTTACTGAGGGAAAAGGCTCCAAAGGCAAATAAGATAATTAATATAGAGCAGAATGCGACAGGTCAGCTGGCAGATCTCATCAGAGAACAGACCGGCATCAGTTGCCAGGCGAGCATCTTAAAATATGACGGAAGACAGATCAGCGGTGAAGAGATCGTAGATCGTATTAGAAAGGGGGTATCACGATGAGCGATAAGAAATTTGAAACCCGCGAGACAGCTTGGTGTCCCGGCTGCGGTAATTTCAATATCCTAGATAGTTTAAAAGCTGCACTGGAGGAGTTGGGTAAGGATCCCTACGAGGTGTTAATGGTTGCAGGCATTGGTCAGGCGGCAAAGCTGCCCCAGTATATTAGCGCCAATTATTTCTGCGGCCTGCATGGCAGAGCGCTCCCTGCAGCGATAGCGGCGAAGATTGCCAATGAGAAGCTAACGGTTATCGTAGATTCCGGAGATGGTGACTCTTATGGTGAGGGTGGTAACCACTTCTTACACAATATTCGAAGAAATGTGAATATTACACATTTCGTTCATGATAATCAGATCTATGGACTTACCAAAGGGCAAGCGTCCCCGACTTCGGTAAAAGGACTTGTTACAGATGTTCAAGTCAATGGCAATACAACTACGCCACTTAATCCGATTATGTTGGCAATAGCAGCAGGTGCGGGCTTTGTCGGCAGAGCCTTCAGTGGTCGCAAGGAGCATCTGACCTCCATCATGAAGCAGGCAATCGAATATGATGGGTATGCAGTTGTTGATATTTTTCAACCCTGTGTAAGCTTTAATAAGATTAACACCTATGCCTTCTATAACCAACGGGCCTATGAGCTCGATGACACCTATGACCCCACCAATAAACTGGCAGCGATGGAAAAATCCATGGAATTCGAGGAGAAGATACCGATCGGTGTAATTTACCGCGAAGACCGTCCGACCTTCCACAAGAATAATTCCGTACTCAGGTCCGGAATACCACTCCTGGAACGTACCTATAACCCGGAGACAGTGAATCAATTAATTCATGAGTTCGTATAAGCTCGGTACTGCGCCATATATCGTCGTAATGAGTATTAATTATCTAGAGGCTTTTGTACAATAGAGATAGATAACAACAAGGAAGGATAATATACTGTCCGTATTAACATGCAGTATATTGTCCTTCCTTGCTATGATTAAGCTCTATTATATGAAAGTCTCTCTTTATGAAAATGAGGGTTTATTTGATGATGTGCTTTCGGTTTTATAATTGAAAATGAAAGGTAAAGCTAAACTTCTCTTCCTCTAGACGGTATTGTGGTAATAATTCGGGTCCACAGCTGTTGGAGCCGATGCCGCTCTGCTTATAATCAACACAGACTACTGTATAAGGTGCTTTCTCCAGCTCATAGTTGTGTGCCTTCTTCGTCAGTTCTTCCTGTGTATATTCGGAGATATTAAAGGCAAATTCCTGTTCTGAGGTAACGATCAGGTTCGAGGAAGCAGTAGGGTTGTTAACTCTAAGATACCTGCAACCACAGTGAGAGGAGTTCTCCTGGGGGAAGATATAATCCTCAAACATCTCTGATACCTCTTGCTCGAAGAACCCAATATGGGAGGAGCGATGCTTGTCGATATAGCTTTCATAAGGTCCATAACCAAAGTATTGCACCAGGTCATAAGACTTTGGAAGGAAGAGGCGTAGTCCGAAGCGGGGAAGGTAGGGCATCTTCGTATTACGAAGGGCATCTACCTGAAGGGAAAGTGCACCCTCCGGTGAAATCGTCCAAACAGACTCTAGATCTATCATATGCTCTCTCTGAATTGCATTTATTGCAATCTTGAAGCTTGCGACTACATTACCTATGATATCCTTTGTTATCGTTGACTCATATACACGGACCATGGATCGGTCATAGCCTGCGTTCTCCCATTTATTTCTTTTATTGCGGTCGTTGTCGGTAGGTGCTCTCCACAGATTGAACTCCATAGGTCGTTCCAGAAGCTTTTGACCCTTCTTACTGATATCATCAAACAGACCGGTCAGCTTATTCAAGGTGTAGGTAAAGTTATTTCCTCGAATCGTAAGTCGATGCTCTTCCTCCTCTAGAATAAGTGGTGAGGTATTAGCCTTCTCAGTACTTGCAGCCTTTACTGAAGTTGGGTGTGATATCGTGCTTGTTGTGCTAAATAGGAGGCTATTTTCATCAAGAATTAGTGCACCTTCCTTGATTAAGAGCTGATCGAAACCTAAGTCATAGCCTGCCTGGGTAAAAGGAAGATCCTTTTTCTGAACGTAGTTGATTTTCAGAAAGGTTACACCCTGCTCCGGAATGCTATAATGAAGTTGAAGCTCCCTTGATTGGTGAGGTGGTATGTCGAGCTCCTTAATGAAACCTTCTCCAACCTTAAGACCGTTGCATTCCAGCTGGTAAGTGAGGGAGAGGATATCCAACGTATTCGTAAAATCCAGTTTGTTCTCTAAGCGGAGAATACCGTTGTCTGCATCTATAATTGTGGCACGGACGGGACGGAGAACATTCTTGTATTCGATAAGACCGGTACTTACCCTGCGATCCGGATAGACAAGTCCGTCCACGCAGAAATTACCATCATGGGGATATTCACCGGAATCACCGCCGTAAGCATATCTTTTCCTACCATCCCCTGCTTCTCCTAGATAGATGGCATGATCACACCATTCCCAGATAAAGCCGCCAACCATACCGTCATAACGATATATTTTCTCCATGTAATCCTCAAGATCTCCGGGTCCATTACCCATCGCATGGCAGTACTCACAGAGTACATAGGGCTTAGTGTTCTCAGGGTTGCTAAAATATTGATCGATATTTGCAACAGAGTCATACATTTTGCTGTATACATCCAGCATAGACAGATCTGCCTGATAGCCTCCGGTGACATGAATACTACCTTCATAATGGAGAAGTCTGGTATTGTCATATTCCTTCACCCATCTACCGGCCTGCTCAAGGCTGTATCCCCAGCCGCTTTCATTTCCTAAGGACCAGATCAGGATACAGGGATGGTTCTTGTCGCGGTGAACATTGCGTTGCTGACGGTCGAGAACAAAAGCATCGGAGATAGGATTTTGCGCGATATCTCCATAGGTTCCTTCATAAGAGCCGGAGTAGAAGTTGGTTGCACCGTGGGTCTCCAGATCAGCTTCTGCAATCAGGTAGAAGCCGTATTCATCACATAGGGAGGGGAACCAGGGAGCATCGGGATAATGGCTGGTGCGGATGGCATTGATGTTGTGCTGCTTCATCAGAGACAGATCAGTAAGCACCTGTTCTCTGCTGATGGTATAGCCGGTTACCGGATCACTATCGTGGCGATTAACTCCTTTGAATTTGATCGGAGTATTGTTCAGTAATATTATGCCGTCTTTGATTTCAACCTTTCTGATACCAACCTTTTGTGTAATCTGCTCCTCCTCGGTGGAAAGCACTAAGGTATACAGCGTTGGCGCTTCCGCGTTCCATAGAACCGGATGGTCAAGGGTGAATTCAATCTGGTTATGAACTACCTGTATTGTCTCAATCAGTATTTGGTCGCAGTCGTAAAGAGCTGCTGTGGTAGGGATCTCCTGATGCAGGTATTCGAGGTCAACCGTGACCTTGGCTATGTTGCAATCCTCGTTTAGAGTTGTTTTTACAAAGTAATCCCGGATGTGTTCTTTGGCTCTCGTCAATAGATAGACATCACGAAAGATTCCGGACATACGGAACTTATCCTGATCCTCATAATAGCTTCCGGCGCACCATTTCATAACTAATACGGCAAGCTTATTTGTGCCTTCTACAAGTTGATCGGTAATATCGAATTCACTGGTGGAATGGGATACCTGGCTAAAGCCGACAAAGGAACCGTTCAGCCACACATAATAGCAGGAATCCACACCTTCAAAGTTCAGATAATTACGCTGAGATAGCTGTTCCTTACTCGCCTGGAAGTTGTGAACATAGCATCCACAGGGGTTATCCTGTTCAGGAACATAAGGAAGGTCATAGGGGAAGGGGTAATTAACATTGGTATACTGATGTCTGTCATAGCCGTGGTTCTGCCAACAGCTTGGGACCGGAAGACTGTCATAGCCACTCAGGTCATAACCAGGTTGATAGAAGTCTTCTTCAACTTCGAAACGATTATTATAGTATTGAAAGCTCCAAACTCCGTTCAGCAACTGTTTGCGCTCTGACTGACCATCCTTGTAGGAGGGAATATAATAGGCACGGTTTGGCATGGTACCTATATGAAGATTATTTGTATCCTCAAAATATTTCTCTAATTTCATTTTGCAGCACCTCTTATCGTTTGATTTCGTTATCCATTGCATATTGTTTACTATGGTGTTCTTCTAATGTCTATACTGAGATTATTGTAGCATGAGGGCATGAATTTGCTATAATCATTTTTGCTTTATGTATGGACAAAATGATACATATTTGGTAGTCTTAGAACAGATATCAATGTGATAGAAAGAAAGATAATTAACAAAATCATTTTAGTATGGATGAAATAGTTCAAAGTTAGCATAAGGAAATAAATAAGGAAATAGATAAGAAAATAAATAGGAAAATAGATAAGAAAGATAAAAGTTGTAATTGTTATAAGAAACAATCAAGGTATTGGTAATATCTGAGTACCAATTGTAATGAGAGATGGGATGTAGAGCTTATGATGAATTATTCTGGATATTATAATCGAAGTGATGATGACCTTCCGCTTGATGATGCGGACTTATTTGTAAAAAGCTGTGGGCATTATAAATTGATTCACCTTAAGAAGATGCATACAGTGCGTCCAACAGGAAGAGGAGATTATCAGCTTCTCTATGTTGCAGAGGGAATGGCTCATTTTCAAGAGGGTGATACGGTCTACGATGTAGGGAAGGGAGGAGTATTCCTCTACCAGCCGGAGGTACCCCAGAATTATTACTATGTGCTAGCGGAAAAACCGGATATCTACTGGCTCCATTTTACCGGAAGAGGAGTAGAAGCGCTTCTTAATTCCCTTGGATTACCGGCAGGAATGCCAATGCTTCTACAGGCAAAGGAGGAGCTGACAGAGCTATTTGAGAAGATTATCGCTGAACTTCGTATGGAGCGTTATCAGAAAATGGAGATGACAGAAGCCTATTTCAGACAGCTGCTCATAATGATGGCCAGGAATTATTATTACGGTGGTCAGGAGAAGCGCGTATATCATTCCATGTTTGATGAAGTAATTAATCAATTTCATCATGAATATCAGAAGGATATTAATATAGCAAGACTGGCGGACAGCTATCATATCAGCTGTTGCTGGTTCATTCGGGAATTTAAGCAATATACAGGATATTCTCCGAAACAATATATCACTAACCTCAGACTGCAGAATGCTAAGGAGCTTCTGAGGAATCATTCGCTATCCATCAGTGAAATCTCATCCTTGGTTGGTTATGAGAATCAATTATACTTTAGCCGTATCTTTCATAGATACACCGGTATGTCTCCCAGTGAATATCGGGAAAGAGAAAGAACCTAAGATAAATATAAAAGGTGGTGTATACAATCCAGGGTCTTAAGTAAAGACAATGGGTTGAATACACCACCTTTTGCTAATGCTTGTACCTGAGGAAGGTCTGAAACAGTTTTATTTAACCTTTTTTCCTTCGAAGATCCTATTCGCTTTCTCAGAACAGGCTATCATAATCAAGGCATAGATCAATATTGCTAAGGGGTACAGGGCGATAGTAGTAAGTCCGGCGATATAACCAAAGATCGGTGGTAAAAAGGTTGCACCGGTATAGGCTACTGCCATCTGTATACCCATTAGGGATTTTGAACGCTCCGTTCCGAAACGTACCGGAGTCTCATGGAGCATGCAAGGGTAGATTGGAGCACAGCCTAAACCGATGCACATCATACCAATCATAGTGAACGGGATTGGAAGCGGCAGTAATAATAGTAGAACACCGATCAAGATAACAAATAAGCCAAGACGAACCAGCTGTTTATTGCTAAGCTTTAGAGTAAGGAAGCCATTTAAGAATCTTCCGACGGTAATGCCACCGTAATACATTGCAACCCAGGTGGCAGCCACAGAGATAGTAAGGCCTTTAATTTGGGTTAAATAACTGCTTCCCCATAAGCCAAGCGTTCCCTCTGCAGCACAATAGAAGAGAAAGGTGATTAATACTGGCTTAACCCCTTTTACCTTAAGTAGGTTAGCTTCCTTACCATGCACATTCTCATCCTCATTAGTAAGGCCATCAGAATTCGCTACGGCATTGGCTCTGGCTACATCGGCTTTCTTCCAGATTGGAAGGGTAACAAAGAGGAAGATAGCGAGGACTGCTTGAATAAGAGAAACGGTTAGATAGCCTCTTCTCCAGCTGGAATCCTTAATAAACCCAGACAT
>JAQZBA010000199.1 GCA_029239365.1 Herbinix sp.
GACTTCATTGCCCGTCTGCGAATTCTCAGTTAGAAGAAGCTCAGTGAGATTCTTGGTGATACTCAGAATATCCTTTAATAATTGACCGGTGCCAACTTGATATGCTTCAAACTGCTTGATGTTGGCTGAAGTCATCGGGATATTATTCTTATACATAAGAACTAAGGTAAGAGCAGAGGCATCCCGATTAGTATGAGATTGCTTTATTAAGGTCTGCAGCGTCTGTTTGTCCACAGGCATGGTGTGCTTCAACAGTTCCTCAACAATAGTCCTGTTACGATCAGTTAGTGGAAGACCGGAGGCAGTGAGTGCCTTCTGTATCGTTGTATCAGAAGCTGAAGTATTCTCCGGTAAGTAGGTTAATACAAGTCGGTCGGAGCTATCTTCAGTAACGACAAACTGCGCCTCCTGTCCGATGGCAAGCGGAACATCGCCGGATAGCTTCGCATTCACAATCTGCTTACTTGGCTCTAACTGTACCTTGACTTCATTATATCGAATGTCAAGAATCTGACCTTTCAACAACTGACCCTCTCTCAACTCCGTTGGATTGGCGTTAGCGGCAGTCTGTGAGCCTTGACCGACTTTTATTTTGTTAGCATCAGCAATTGCCTTGTTCTCGACAGAAGAACGAGCGATTCCCGGTTTATTCTGCTTTGAACGCGATAATGAAAATTGGTTGATATCCATAGACTGCCTCCTGGAGCTTCATACATGACATTGTTACAATGAAGTGTTATAATATCTATATCGTCGTATCTTACAGATAAGTTTATGATATCCTATTATATAGCGTGGGTCAAATAGCATCAGGAATTTATTTGTACACTTAATTAAATTAAGTAAAGCATGGGTGGAACCTTACTTTATTAGGTTAAATTAGTTTATTATTTAAAAAATTAATTTTAAAAGCAATTTTTATATAAAATATACTTGCATTGTGCATAAATATATATTATAATCAACGCAATAAAACGAAGGCGTTTTTAGACTTATCAATTGATAAGCCTAAAAGCGCCTTTTGTTCTTCAAGACAATTGAAATGGTCTCCCAGAATCGAAATATTAGATAGAACAATAATAGAAAAGGATGTAGATAAAAATGAAGGATAGCATCAGAGAGGAAATTACACAGGTTCCCCAAGGTCTTTATGACCCCCGATTTGAGCATGATAATTGTGGCATCGGCGCAGTGGTACACATGAAGGGAATCAAGACCCATGAGACAGTGGTAAATGCATTGAAGATCGTTGAGAATTTGGAACATCGTGCCGGTAAGGATGCCAATGGGCAGACCGGAGATGGTGTAGGAATTCTTCTTCAGATATCCCACAATTTCTTTACTAAGGTAGCAAAGCCCCTGGATATAGAGTTAGGCGCAGAACGTGAATATGGGGTAGGTATGTTTTTCTTTCCTCAGGACGAGCTGAGCCGGAATCAAGCAAAGAAGATGTTCGAAATCATCGTTGAGAAGGAAGGTATGAAATTCCTTGGCTGGAGAGAGATACCGATCAAGCCGGCTACTCTCGGCGAGAGAGCAATTCTTTGTATGCCTCATATTTTGCAATGCTTTATCAAGAAACCTGCCAATGTGGCAAAAGGACTTGATTTTGATCGCAAGCTCTATATTGCCAGAAGAATCTTTGAACAGAGCAACGATAATACCTATGTGGTATCCCTGTCGAGCAGAACAATCGTATATAAGGGAATGTTCTTAGTGAAGCAGCTTCGTCTCTTCTTTGAAGACCTACAGGATCCAAGTTATGATAGTGCCATTGCAATTGTTCACTCCAGGTTCTCTACCAATACTAATCCGAGCTGGCAGAGAGCACATCCCAACCGTTTGATAGTTCATAATGGTGAGATTAATACAATTCGTGGCAATGCTGACAAAATGCTGGCACGAGAAGAGACAATGGAGTCAGAGCATCTGAAAGGCGAACTTCATAAAGTACTTCCGGTAGTGAATACCGAAGGATCTGACTCAGCGATGCTGGATAATACCCTGGAATTCTTAGTTATGAGCGGCATGGACCTTCCTCTTGCTGTCATGATAACGATTCCTGAGCCCTGGAGCAATGACTCAGCGATCAGCCGTGAGAAGGCAGATTTCTATCAGTATTATGCTACTATGATGGAACCTTGGGATGGACCTGCTTCTATTTTATTCTCCGACGGTGATATCATGGGTGCTGTTCTTGACCGTAACGGATTAAGACCCTCCAGATATTATATTACAAGCGATGATTATCTTATCCTATCTTCTGAGGTAGGTGTTCTTGATATTCCTGCTGATAAGATTGTGAAGAAGGAAAGACTTCGCCCCGGTAAAATGCTTCTTGTTGATACAATTAAGGGTAGTCTGATTGATGATGATGATTTAAAGAACACTTATGCGAAACGTCGTCCTTATGGTGAATGGTTGGATTCCAATCTCGTCATGTTGAAGGAACTTCATATTCCGAATAAGAAAGTGATTGAATATAGTGAGGAAGAACTTACAAGACTTCAGAAGGCCTTTGGTTATACCTTTGAAGATTATAAGACTACCATTCTACCGATGGCGGCTAGCGGACTGGAAGCAGTTGCAGCCATGGGTGTGGATTCACCGATCCCGGTGTTATCTAAGAATAATCCTCCCTTGTTCAGCTATTTCAAGCAGCTTTTTGCCCAGGTAACGAATCCTCCAATTGATGCAATCCGTGAAGAAGTCGTAACTGCTACCTCCGTGTACATTGGAGAAGATGGTAATATTCTGGAGGAGAACGCTGATAATTGTAAGGTTCTTAAAGTAAATAACCCAATTTTAACGAATACGGATTTACTAAAAATTAGATATATGAAGAAACCCGGCTTTAAAGTAGATGTTATTCCCATGATTTACTATAAAAATACTTCCTTAGAGAAAGCGATTGAGCATCTTTGTGTGGAAGCAGATCGTTCCTATAAAGAAGGCGCTAATATCCTGATCTTATCCGATCGTGGAGTAGATGAGAATCATGTAGCGATTCCTTCCCTGCTCGCAGTATCCTCTCTGCAACAGCATTTGGTTCGTACCAAGAAGAGAACCGCTTTGGCTATGATCGTGGAAAGTGCCGAACCTAGAGATGTTCATCATTTCGCATGTCTTCTCGGTTATGGTGCTTGCGCTGTCAACCCTTATCTTGCACAAGAGACGATTCGTCAGCTGATTAATAACAATATGCTGGATAAGGATTATTATGCAGCAGTGGATGATTATAATAAGGCAGTAATAAAGGGAATTATAAAAATTGCCTCCAAGATGGGTATTTCTACAATCCAATCTTATCAAGGCTCAAAGATATTTGAAGCAATAGGTATCAGTAAAGAAGTAATCGATAAGTATTTTACAGGTACGGTAAGCCGAATCGGTGGAATTACCCTGCAAGAGATGGAACATCAAGTGGATGCATTGCATTCTAAAGCATTTGATCCCTTGGGACTTAACCTCGACTTAACCATGGATAGTGATGGATCCCATAAGCTTCGCAGTGGTAAGGAAGAGCATCTTTATAATCCTAAGACAATACACCTTCTTCAGCAGTCAACACGTACCGGAAGCTATGATATGTTCAAGGAGTATTCGAAGGAAGTTACAGAGGAACAGGAGAAGGTAAATCTTCGTGGACTTCTGGAAATCAAATATCCGGAACAGGGAATCGCAATTGATGAGGTAGAAAGTATTGACTCAATCGTAAAACGCTTTAAGACCGGTGCGATGAGTTATGGATCCATCTCCAAAGAAGCACATGAGGCACTGGCAATCGCCATGAACCATCTAGGCGGCAAGTCCAACAGTGGTGAGGGTGGAGAGAGCCTTGAACGACTTAAGATTGGCGAGGACGGTCTGAATAAATGCTCGGCGATTAAGCAGGTTGCTTCCGGACGTTTTGGAGTAACAAGTGAATATTTGGTAAGTGCAAGAGAAATCCAGATTAAGATGGCGCAGGGTGCAAAACCCGGCGAAGGTGGGCAGCTTCCGGCAGAAAAGGTATATCCCTGGATAGCGAAGACCAGACACTCGACTCCTGGTGTAGGCTTAATCTCACCGCCTCCTCACCATGATATCTATTCTATCGAGGATCTTGCACAATTAATTTATGACCTTAAGAATGCTAATAAAAATGCACGTATCTCAGTGAAGCTTGTCTCTGAGGCAGGTGTTGGTACCATAGCAGCCGGTGTTGCTAAGGCCGGCGCAGGAGTTATCTTAATCTCCGGGTATGATGGCGGAACCGGTGCAGCTCCCAGAACCTCCATCTATAATGCAGGTCTTCCTTGGGAATTGGGTCTTGCCGAGACTCATCAAACCCTAATTATGAATGGGCTTCGTACTAAGGTTGTCATAGAGACCGATGGTAAACTTATGACAGGACGTGATGTTGCTGTTGCAGCTATGCTTGGCGCAGAGGAATTTGGCTTCGCCACCGCACCACTCGTTACCTTAGGCTGTGTTATGATGCGTGTATGTAACCTGGATACCTGTCCGGTAGGCGTAGCTACCCAGAATCCTGAACTTCGTAAGAACTTCAAAGGCAAACCGGAATATGTTGAGAATTTTATGCGCTTTGTAGCGGAAGAACTTCGTGAATATATGGCAAAGCTAGGGTTTAGATCAGTCGATGAGATGGTAGGACGTACCGATTTGTTGAAGGTTAAGGACTCCTGCCAGCAGGATGACAGAGCGAAGAACGTGGATCTGAATGCAGTATTGAATAATCCATTTATCCAAAAAGGGGAGGGTATCCATTATGATCCAACCCAGATTTATGACTTTGAACTCGAAAACACAATAGACGAGAAGATATTGCTGAAGAAATTCAAGCTGACAGAAAAGCATTCGCAGAAGGTGAAACTGAACGTGGGTAATACGGACCGTACCTTCGGTACTATTCTGGGATCAGAAATTACCAGAAAGCATGGTACTTCATTAAAGGATGATACCTATGTAATTGAAGCCATTGGAAGCGGAGGACAGAGCTTTGGTGCTTTTATCCCGAAGGGCTTAACCGTCGAACTCGAGGGTGACAGCAATGATTACTTTGGTAAAGGACTCTCCGGCGGTAAGTTGGTAGCATTTCCTCCGAAGGGAAGCACCTTCAAGGCAGAGGAGAATATCATCATCGGTAATGTAGCTCTCTATGGAGCAACCAGTGGTAAAGCATACATCGGTGGTGTCGCCGGAGAACGCTTCTGTGTTCGTAACTCCGGTGCCATAGCAGTGGTTGAGGGAGTAGGAGATCATGCCTGTGAATATATGACCGGTGGTAGAGTTACCGTACTAGGTAAGACCGGGAAGAACTTTGCAGCAGGTATGAGTGGTGGTATCGCCTATGTTCTTGATGAAGATAGTGACTTATATAAGAAGTTGAACAAAGGAATGGTGTCCTTTGAAGCTGTAACTGAAAAATATGATGTTATTGAATTGAAGGAAATGATCACAGAGCATGTGAAATATACAAACTCAGCGAAGGGCCAAGAAATCCTTACTAACTTTGCGGACTATCTGCCAAAATTCAAGAAGATCATACCTCATGATTATAGACGTATGTTACAGACCATCGTATTGATGGAGGAAAAGGGACTCAGCAGCGAGCAGGCACAGATTGAAGCATTCTTCGCAAATACCAAGGGCTGATGAGCAGAAAGGAATGAATTAATATGGGAAAGCCAACTGGATTTATGGAATATGAGAGAGCTCAGACCTATGCTGAGCCGCCAAAGGATAGATTAAAACATTTTGATGAATTCCATCAGCCGCTGTCCATGGAGGAACGCAAGTGCCAGGGAGCAAGGTGTATGGAATGCGGTGTACCTTTTTGCCAATCAGGTATGATCATTGGTGGAATGGCTTCGGGATGTCCGTTACTCAATTTAATCCCTGAGTGGAATGATTTGTTGTACCGTGGTAATATGAAGATGTCGTTATCCCGACTGATGAAGACGAATAATTTTCCGGAGTTTACCGGAAGAGTATGCCCTGCTCCCTGTGAATCAGCATGTACCTGCAGCATCAATGGTGATCCGGTCACAATTAAGGATAATGAGCATGCAATTGCGGAATATGGCTATGAGGCAGGATATATTGTACCGACTCCTCCTAGTATACGTACGGATAAAAAGGTTGCTGTCATCGGTTCCGGCCCAGCCGGACTTGCTGCAGCGGACCAATTGAATCAGCGTGGTCATTCCGTAACCGTATATGAACGCTCGGACCGCGTCGGTGGTTTGATGATGTATGGAATTCCGAATATGAAATTAGAGAAATGGATTATTGACCGTAGAGTAGACATCATGAAGGAAGAAGGAGTTACTTTTGTTACCGGCGCAGATATCGGTGGTAATTATAAGGCTAACAAGCTTCTGAAAGAATATGACAGAGTAATTCTTGCCTGTGGTGCTTCCAATCCCAGAGATATCAAGGTTCCGGGAAGAGATGGAAAGGGAATCTACTTTGCAGTGGATTATCTTAAGTCAGCGACAAAGGACCTCTTAGATGCAGGAACCACCAAAGTAGATGAGATGGATCATTTCACACTGAGTGCAAAAGGTAAGAAGGTGATGGTCATTGGTGGTGGAGATACAGGAAATGACTGTGTCGGTACCTCTATACGTCAGGGAGCGATCAGTGTTCTTCAATTGGAGATGCTTCCTAAGTTGCCCGATACCCGTGCAGATAATAATCCTTGGCCGGAGTGGCCAAAGGTCTGCAAGACGGATTATGGCCAGGAGGAGGCAATTGAAACCTTTGGTAATGATCCAAGAATGTATCAGACTACGGTAAAGGAATTCCTAACAGATGACCAGGGAAATGTTACAAAAGCGGTGATTGTTCAACTTGAGAGTAAGTTCGATGAAGCGTCCAAGCGTATGATGATGGCAGAGGTTGCAGGAAGCGAGACTACAGTTGAGGTTGATCTTGTTCTAATCGCAGCAGGCTTCCTAGGAACTCAATCCTATGTAGCAGAGGCTTTTGGTTTAGATCTGGATCTGAGGACTAATGTGAAGACCGATACCGGAAGATACCAGACTAATGTTGATAAAGTATTTGTAGCCGGTGATATGCATCGTGGACAGTCCCTCGTTGTATGGGCAATCCGTGAGGGACGTGAAGCAGCCAAGGCTGTGGATGCCAGTCTTATCGGTTATAGTAACTTAGCTTAAAA
>JAQZBA010000200.1 GCA_029239365.1 Herbinix sp.
ACTATCAATATGAATCATATTCAATATTGATTTTAAAGTGGTTGTTTTTCCTGCACCATTGGTTCCGATAAATCCCATAATATAACCTTTTTCCAGCTGAAAACAAATATCTTTGAGATGAAAATTTTTATAATTTTTATTTAAATTTTTAACCTCTATAGCTAACATAAGGTAACTCCTTCTTAAATTGTGTCTATTGTATAGGCACAATATATCACAAGTAATTCATTATGTCAATTGTTTTCTACCGTCTCCATCCAGTGCTCCGTTTCCTCGCTTACAGAAACAAACCCAAACTTTTCGTACATCTTAACCGACATCAATACTACTGTTTCAACTTGACCCGAGAGGATAGGATTGATATCTTGTTACCTATCTTAATAATACAGTTTCGTCATCTACAATATACAACCACTTACTATCCCTGAGAAAACTCTGAAATGTACTTATTAATTCTTCAATTGGAATTCTTCCTTTATACAATCCGGAAGAGAAATTCTTGCGTGGAACATGGCTGAAGTCCAGAAACTTGGAAGGCTCAGATGCCTGTCCCATATCTACAATGATTGATTGTATGTCCTTTCAATATATGATGTGAAGCCAAGAAAAAAGCACGCCCAGAAACTGGACGTGCTCCATTTTGAAAACGCTTATTTTATTCAAAGAAAGTTAATATACTCCCATCAATTGTTGTCACGGAGCAGGTTTTTCCACCCCATGGTTGCTCCTTAACTTCAGTTATCTGATTCCATCCATTCTTTTTAACAAATTGATATAATTGTTCAACACCTTGAACCAGCATAAAACCAACCATAGTTTTTAATGGCTCACCTTTAAACAGATGAATTCCTGTAAATGGAGCAATATGAAGAGCTTCAATCTCGATAGGGATGTTATTTACACAACCATATCCTCCCTCATTATGTTCATCTCTTGCTTCAATTTGACCATACCAACCTAATACATCTTTAAACCATTTTAAAGTACGATCCATATCCTGCGTGTAATAAACCGCACCTGTTTCTTTTACTACATAACCTCTTTCTGAAAAATCGCTCATAAGTGCTTTACCTCCTGATAAATTAGATTTTACGGAAATAAGTGAGAATACTTTCAAATTTGAATGATTTTTTCTGGCATCTGATGGTGTAATTCCATGAAATCTTGTAAAAGCTCTTGTAAAACTTTCATGCGATTCGTAACCATACTTTAATGCTAACTCTAGAATAGAAATATCCGTATCTATAATGTCATAACCAGCTAATGTCATTCGTCTATTTCGTATGTATTCACTTACAGTACAATCACATAAAATAGTAAAGACTTTTTGAAAATAAAATTGTGAAGTAAATATTTTATTAGCCAGCATATCAATATCTAAATCATCTCCTATATTATTTTCAATATAATCTACTGTTTGTTGAATACTTGTCATCCAATCCACATTATCACCTCCACACAAGTAAAATAATATATTATTTATTCTATATTTTCTTGATAATCCATGCACATATTTGTCAGAGGAAAAATTAAAACTACAAAATTTTATCGTATATAGCTATAAAAGGAAAGAGATTGCTATTATAAGCAACCCCTTCATCTCTCTAAATCTTCATTTCAATTTCAACATGATATTATTTCTTCTTTTCGTTAGATAAAAGTACCACTGTCTCCACGTGCACCGTCTCAGGGAACATATCCACTGCGCATACCTTCTCTACCTGATAACCCTTCGCCTGAAGTATCTCCAGGTCTCTAACCAGAGACGTCGGCTTACAAGAAATATATACGATTCTATCTACGCCGAAATCAATAATCTTATCCAGTGCCTTGGGATGAATTCCATCTCTCGGAGGATCAAGAACGATGATATCCGGCTTATCCTCAAGAGAGTCGATTACCTTTAATACGTCCCCTGCGATGAATTCGCAATTACTTAACCCATTGAGTGCAGCATTCTCCTTGGCTGCTTCAACTGCTTCTTCTACAATCTCTACTCCGGTTATCTTGCTGGCAACAGGAGCCAGAAGCTGGGCGATTGTTCCTGTTCCACTGTATAGATCAAATATCATCTTATCCTTCGTCTCGCCGACATACTCCCTTACTTTGGAGTATAATACCTCAGCTCCCAGGGAATTGGTCTGGAAGAAGGAGAAGGTAGATATCTTAAATCGTAATCCTAATAGCTCCTCATAGATATAATCTCGGCCATAGAGCTGAACCATCCGGTCACTCTTCACCACATCTGCCTGGCTGTCGTTATAGGTATGCATGATACCTACAATCGTACCCTTCAGTTCTAATTCAAGAAGTTGCTTCATCAGTGCTGTGAATATATCCACCTCGCCTATGAACCCATCCTCTTGCGAGGTTGTAATGATATTGATTAAGATCTCTCCTGTCTTAGCTGCCTTTCTCACCAGAAGATGTCTTAGGTATCCTATATGCGTCAGCTTATGCAGATAGGTCAATTCTAGCTCTGTGCAGTAATTTAATACACAGGTCAGTATCAAATTGAAGTCTTTATCCACAATCGCACAATCATCCGCGGTTATAATATCATGGAAGCTGCCTTTCTTATGAAGTCCAAGAGCGAGGGGTCCATTCTTGAATTCATCGCCGAAGGAGAACTCCATCTTATTGCGATATCCCCACTCTATCGGGCTTCCAAGAATCTCTTCGAAGGTATAATCCTCACATACCTGATCAATTAATCGCTTTACTTGTCCCTGCTTCATCTCCAGCTGGTTCTCATAGGACATGGTCTGATAACTACAACCTCCGCAGCCCCCAAAGTTAGCACATGCTTTCTCCCTAGTCTCTAGAGGCGATTTACACACTACTTCCTTCAGTAAGCCTTCCGATCTGCCACTTCTTATCTTGCTAACAGCAAAATTGATCTTCTGACCGGGCATCGCATTCTTGACTACGACCTTGTCGCCTTCCAGCTCTACGATTCCCTTGTTCGGAAAATCAACTCTTGTCACTATACCTTCATATATTTGACCTTTTTTCATCTATAATGTATGAGCCTATATTCTAATCCCAGACAACACCTTGCGACATCCTCCTTGAATGATCCGAAGCGCTATTAAGAAGTGGCTTCCCTATCGATATTCAGAGAATGACTCTTGTAAATGTTGAATACAGCGACTTCCAATGTGAAGTATAGTACTACACTGATCTCGTGGGTTGTGATATCTGCTCTTCCTCCTTCTTATGATACCGATGTCTCATTACCGTATCATATTATAACGGTAAATGCCACATCTGTCTACCACAGGATCGATAATCGCTTCGCCAGTTCCTCCATATGGAACTGATTCGTACCACAGCAACCACCGAAGATCTTCAGACCGTACCTACTGCGTAGCTCTACCATACCTTGCGCAAGCTCCATCGGATCCGAAGTGATAATCTCACAGCTGCCATCCAGTTCCTCCGGGGATAATGGTGACGCATTTGCCTGAATTCCTGTAAAATGCGTCCGCACCAACTCTGTCTGATTGAACTCCATCGCTAACGCCTTATTCAGATTAATGGGGTGAATACAATTTGCCATATAGGTTAACGGCTTAATACCTACGGACTCTTCCACTGCTTGAATTGCATCATGAATTGTAGTTCCGTCGATCAATCTACCGTTATTACGTACCATAAAGCTGATGATATAGGGGATTCCAGTGTCACCCATCGCCCTTGCCATACCGATAATCTCCGTTATCGCAGGCATGATTCCTGCATAGAAGTAATCCACCTGTTCCTTAGCGAACAGTTCTGCTTGCCAGGAGTGGAATTCATAGGCTTCCTTCTCAGATAATACCTCAGCAGCCTGATATGCATCACCCTTACAACCCATCAGAGCTCCAACATAGATATCACTGCGGACTTTATCCTCCCGCAATCTCTTCAGCATATTCACGTTATCCTGAATGATCTTCTTACCATAGGTGGATCGTTCCACATTATATCTATTTGCTCTTCTGGTCGGAGTCATCAACATAATCGGAAAGTTATAATGATCGGCAATTCCCATATACTGCTCATAGATTTCTTTCATGGCAGCTATAGCTCTTTCCTCATAGACAAGACTTGCATTGGCTACAATTGGGTCCGGGTATACACCATACTCACCGCGAAGGCGTACTCCTAAGGCACCTTCAATCATAATCGTATTACTAGTTTGAAAGCATTCATGTAGATTCATCAATTACTATCTCCTGTTATATTAAGCATTTATAATCATCCTATTGATCTCACCTTGAATCTCCTTCTGATGAGCATCTTCCATACTCTTCATGCCGCTAAGCTTCGATAGAACACCCTCCACCTGCTGCTTCACATTATCAATACTACTCATAGAATCGGTAATTCGTGACTGCATACACCAATCTGCAATTAAGCCATCGAAGAAGAAATCTGCGAACTTACCAAATCCATCTGTCTCAAAATGAATCTCATTCTGAATTCTTACATCAGCGAGCTCTGTCCGAAACTGTGACAGTTTCAATTGTATCTGGATTGCTTCCTCCTGAGCTTCATCTATATGAGAATGCTTCATCAGATCACTCATTAATCCACCACCCATCAGATCCCAGGTTCCCCATCCTTGTGCACTGTCTAGGCTACCTAGCGCACTGTCAATATGTCTTAGAACGTCGTTACCTGCCTGAATAGCTTCTTCCATCTCAACTATGTTATTATTTGATTTGCTCAATTCCTCGGTTAACTGGAGTATCTGTGCACCGGTTTGGGAATGTGAGTTAACCATATGCTCCCTTTTCTTCTCATACAAATCATCATAAGTACGTTGACAATCCCTATACTGGGCGAATTCCTCATCAAGAAGCCCAATACGGCCTCGTAATTGCTCCATTTCAACAACCGCTTGATCGTATTTTAGCTTCGCTGCCACAGCCTCCATCCGCTCCTTCTCTACCTGCTCACCTAGCTTACCAAGCACTGAGTAGAAAAGATGCGCGATACTCTGATGCTCTAATTTATCAACATCCTCATTTTCTTTGTTTAATATAATCTTAAGTTCATCCATTCGGATGATTAACTCTTGTTGCTGTTTTTGCAGCTCCTCCAGCATTGCACTCAGCTTCTTGCGGCGAAATATCTGCTGCTGAGCCTCTTCCATCTGTTGATTCATATCCTGATACATGTTAGTCCCCTCCTAATAATACAACCTATAATTAGTTAGGGTGTCGTAAGTCATCTATACTGTAGAATGGTGATTATACTTAATCCGACGTATGACACCCGTATCTTTATTATAGCTTGAATCATCCCAAAGACCATTAAAATTTCCTTAAATTTAATTTCAATTATATTAAGATTAGAATTCCTTGTTTTCATAATAAACATAATCAGATTATTCTATTTACAACTATTATCTCCCCTGTGAACATAACAAATCCATCGCAGGAGCAAATTCCTCCTGATGCTTCACCCGGTCATCCTTAACCTCATAGTTCATCGTTATCACCATAGTATCCCCTACTGATCTTTGATGCAGCTTACGTCTATTTGATGCGTTGCTTCAGTTTCCCTGAGGCATTCAGATGGACGATCTGATGTCTGGTAATCGGCATCTGAAGAATCCCTGCGACTGTCTTCTTACCCCAGAAATCCAGTAGCCAGATAGCATCCGGATGCTGTGCCACACCTCCGACCTCTGCAATCCGTACTATTCCTTCCTTGGGAACCTTGCGCTTTAGCTCTTCCGGTATGAGACCCTCGAGGATTTCCTTCGTTCTACGACCAACAGCCTTACGATATTCATACAAACCTTCTTTACTGACTTCCTTACTGAAGGCTATAATTTCTTCATCGGTCATGGAATTACCTGTATCTGTGACCTTCGTATTCAATCGTTCCTGCCAAGCGAGGTCAAGAACCTGTTCCTGTCCAACAATCAGGAAGTTCGCTGTCAGATCCTCGATACGCGTGATATGCCAGATATTCCAGGCTATCGTATCATCCTTACTGGTGGGCATAGTACGAAAAGCCTTATCCTCCAGCCCCTCCCACAGCTCATCCATGAAGGTGTTCTCACTTCCACCATATACTTCCTTACTATGTAATAAGGAATGCATCCCTAATAGCAGCTTTTGCATCTCCTCAAAATGATCCTTCTTCTTGATAAGTCCGTTCAACCTCGCCTGTAGCGGGTTCCAATCTTCTCCCGGTTGAAACATAATTCACCCCACACTTTATAGAATTAGTAATACCTGAATAATCACTGCCTGATTCCTAACCTCTTAATTAAGACAACACCCTACTAACTATAATTCGATTGCCATATCTCTTACATATACAGCCTTACCGGCGATGCTAACTTGAATTTGTGTTCCAACCCTTTCGGCAAATACCCGTACCAGACCATTCTTACCTATCTCATATCCTTGTTCTATAATTATATCAGCCTTATTACTAGGCTTCACGTATTCGATATAATATGCTCCCATAACACCTGAGGCAGTTCCGGTCACCGGATCTTCCACCGTCCCGGACCGGGTTGCAGAAAAATGTCTTCCGTGCATCCGGCAGGTCTTATCATAGGTCTCCATACAGATGGGATGAACCGAAGCGACCGGTATCTGGGTCAAGATCTCCTGGAATACCTTATTGTTTGGTTTCATTCTCAGGAAGGTCGCAACACTTCTAATCGGAAGAATCAGAGTCCAGATTCCGGTACTTCCATATACGATAGGTAGACTCGAATCAATATCCTCTCGTATTATCCCTATCGAAGCAGCCAGACGATCCACATCACCTTGGAATCTCAGAAATTCAGCAGGTGCCTGTTCCATTCGAACTTCTTGTCGTTCGGCATCGTAATGAATCTGTAGGATACCTGCTAAGGTTTCTATCTGAATATCCTTAGAGTTCGTAATCTTCTCCCGCTCCATTAATCCTATGATTGAAGCGACCGTTCCATGCCCGCACAGGTTCATCTCATGACCGGGGGTATAATACCGGAGTCGAAAGTCCGCCTTATCAGACTTTGATAGAAATACTGTTTCATTAAAGCCTACTTTTTTTGCGATGCATTGCATCTCTTCTTCCGTCAGGTCATCAGCGTCCAATACTACCCCTGCCGGGTTACCTTCTCCCGGTAGCTCCGAGAAGGCTTCATAATATGCTAC
>JAQZBA010000201.1 GCA_029239365.1 Herbinix sp.
ATCCTCCAACAAACGTAGAAAAGTAATTCTATTACCATCGTTTTCGAATTGTGCAGAACCTTTTACTTTCAGATCAATGTTTTCATCCTTCTTAGGACTCAAAGTGATTTTTACTATAAAATCATAAATATTAGGAGATTTAACATTTTTATTAATCTCTATATCAACAATATTCATAACATAGCCCATCTCCGCCATTGACAAATGATGTTTGTAGGGGATTCGTTGACTGATTATCTTCTCGTAGCATCCTACAGTCACATAGTTCTCATATCGTTTTTCGAGACTAGTGAAAAATTCACTGCTTTCAAGAGTATATTCAACTTCATCTTTTGCAGCTATCTCAATTTCTTCCATCATTTCATCAGACAACTCGACAAGTGTAAGGTCAGGACCTTGATATATCTGCTTAAGTACATAGGATAAGCCATCCTCTCTCTTATCGCTACTGCATCCTGAAATTGAAATCAATAACGCTGATACTGCAAAGTACTTTAAGCTTGATAAAAGTATACGAACTATTTGCTTCATCCTTGAACTCCCTTCAAATCAATATTCAGAAGTATCATAAAACCGTACTAAGAAAACACCGATGTCAATTTATTTTGATCCTAAATGAAGCATACTACCAAATTCGGAAATTAATAACTTCAACTCTCTAAAAGTTGTAATCCGATATTGTTCATCCAAAGGAAAATCCGCCACCTCTTCAACCGTCTCAATGGTCAGTGCCGGCTTATTGAAGTTCTCAGAATAATAATGCACTGTATTACCTCCACTGTCACCGAGATCAATCTCCTCCTCCGGTAAATTCAACGCATAACCTGTAACCTCACACAAGCGAGTGGCAAGTTCAAGCTGCCTTTTATTATAGCTGTCCGGCATTTTATTACGGTAATAATAGATTGTTCTCCCTCTGGAATGAAAATCAAGAAATCCTATGCTCTTGTATTCATGGAATAATCTAATTAGCGCCTTGGTCTCATTTTCACTGGCCGGATAGTCACCTTCAAATTTGCTTTTCCAAAATAAGCTTGGAAAATTACGGTTGATATCAACCCCTCTGGCATTTCCCTTCCAATCTGTGTTGGTGCTATTCATACTCATACAGCTGTGTCTTAGCTGCACATCGCGGATTGACGCAAATCCCTGCTGTGCGATCATGAAACCATCCGGATTAACTAGCGGTACAAATAATATCGTATAAGTCTGCAATAACTCATAGATACAGGCACCATAAAGCATCTGTTCATATTCATCCTTCAGATGTACCGTCGGATCACTCAGCTTTTTCATCAGATTAATTCTCTGTTGTCGGTAGTTGATATATAAATCTGCATAATATTCTATGATGCGTAATAATACGATTGGGTTAATCGTCTCTCTGGCATGAACACCACCACAACATACGATACATTTTTGACCCAACCCAAGTTTTAATAAAATAATATCACGACTGTCATGGGACTCGCCAATCGTGACACATTTTAGAATACTATCATATTGCTTTACCAGGCTTCTTGCTGCTTTGATTAATTTATCATAACTAAATTCTGACTCTTCTAGATTTATTATCATCACAAAAGCACCATACGATTAATTTATCACATCATTATATGAAGTGAAATTTATTATATGACAAATACTATCAGTTATTTTATAGCGCTGAATTTGATACTATTTTGTTTTGCATAAGTCTCGGCATAAGACCCCTTTTTACCATAGATTATTATGTTTGTACTTCCGATAAAAGCATCAGCACCAATGCTTTTTACACTACTTGGAATTTCGACCTTCTTGAGATTATCACAATATGCAAAGGCACCATTACCTATTTGTGTTACTTTACCGGGAATTTTAATTGTTGTTAATCCTGATCTATTGAAGGTGTAGTCACCTATTGTAGTTAAATTTGGGGGTAATACTATATTTTTCAGAGAAGTACTCTTCATTAAAACATAATTATCAAGTACCGTTATATTCTCTGATAATGTTATATTTTTTAATTTGGTACAATCTGAGAAGGCGCTTTGACCTATGGATATAACACTGTCCGGAACCACAATCGTTTCCAGACCGGAACAGCCAAAAAAAGAACTGGTTCCTATATTCTGCAATGTACTTGGTAACGTAACCGTTTTCAGAGCGGTACAGTTGGTAAATACACATCCATCCATCTCGGTAACGCCTTCCGGAATAAGGATCTCCTTTAATGAACTGCAACCCCAGAACAGATTGGCACGAAGTATTTTTATATTCTTTGAAAGTACTGCAGATTTTAATCCGGTACACCCATTGAACACATCAGTATAAAGGTCTGTCACACTGTCAGGAATAATGATCTTTGATAAATTAAGGCAGTTTATGAACGCACCACCACCGATTGAAGTGACTGTATCAGGTATCTCCACAGTAACTAATCTATTATTTGCATTAAAGGCCTCCGGTTGTATATTAGTAACTGTGTCGGGAATTACAGCATGAGAAGCACTTCCGTAATATCTTGTTAGGTAGGAGCCAAATTCAATATACCACTCGCCTCTAGCTGCGATATCAGTATCACCGAAGCGGTCAAGATTTTTATTATGCCAGATTGCGAAGGCTTCAAAAAAGTCCTCTGATAACTGACTCTTCATCGCAGAGATCAGTATCTTCATCGGGGGCTCTGTTCCGTCCGTCCAAGCTTCCGATACTTTCTTGTGCACTTTGCGGTACGCTGCCATTCCGTATTCTTCTATTATAAAGTGCATGAGACGGAAGCCGAGCTGATAATTACTCTGTCCGGCTGTCATCGCCGTAAAATGTTCCTCCATGGTATCTTCTGATATTAAGTAATCATAGTTTTTTAATTGATCATGGCTATCAAAGTTACAATTTAGCACTTTATCCTTCTCTATAATACAATCAGTGAAATAGGTAGCAAAGCCTTCACAAAGTACTCTACCCATATAGCAGCCGTTTCGTAACCAAGCCACATGGAGTAGTTCGTGAATCAATGCGTTACCGTTTCCATCCGATAGTTGTAGATATTCACCTGACAATAAAATTCCATTTGCATCATTGGAATAAGCATCCACATATCCCCCTTGGTTAGCAACAACGATCTCGACTTTTTCATGATCTCCACCGATTTTCTTAAACTTCTCAGCATTGGTAAAATAGTTATCTAGTTCTGATGTCATGCCACTGTAGATTTTCTTATTGATGTGCTGAACGTAGAAACGGTAACCGGTCTCCTTCTCAACCATATCCATGGTGTAATTTATTAATTCGATCACATTTACCGGAACCTCTATCCCTTCATCAAGATAGAGAATAAATCTTGATGTTACGATATACTCCTCTTTCTTAGTAGTGTAATAAGTCCCTTTCATTTTATCCAGCTTAAGACCGGACAGGTAGATAGCTTTCTCTGAGTCCTTTGGCGGTGAATAACGATCTATTGCTGCATTAACCACTGCTGTAGTGGACGGTACTATTCCTTGCACGGTAAGGGCTAGAAACATAATTACAATGATCAAATATCGGACTACTTTCTCTCTGCACCTCATAAATTTTCCCCTTTTTAATTTTATAATAAAACATTATACAAATATCAAATATCATAATTACTAATATCTTACAACAAACTGTAATAATATTCCACTCTAAATTTCATGATGATTTGTCAATCTCTCACTAATCATGGTCGCCTTTTTGACAATTGAATTATGTATTTAATCATTACCAATGTGCTAGGTAAACAAAAAACGCATTGAAAGTTCAATGCGTTTTTTGTTTACAGTACTTTTTATATCATTATTACTACTTCACATCATAGAATATCTTGGAGATCGGTGAATCCTTCGATAAGATTAAGGTCTTATTCTCACCCTTTAAGGAAGCTCTCGCTGCCTCAAGAGATCTGATAAAGGTATAAAATTCACTCTTCGCCTCGGTCGAGTACGCAGCTGAGAGAATCTTCATGTATTCCGATTCACCTTCTGCAGTAATCTTTGCTGCTTCTGCCTCTGCATTCGAGATGCTGATCGCAACTTCTTTGTCCGTAGTATTTTGAATCTTCTTTGCTTCAGATGCACCTTCCGCAGTATAGGTTGCTGCTATTTGAGCTCTCTCAGAAATCATTCGTTCAAATACAGCATTTTTGTTATCACTGGGAAGATCCAGATGCTTGGTCTCTACTATGATCAGTTCAATTCCATATTGCTCCAAGGTGGTACCGATATTATCCATGAAGGCTTGATTCAGTCTTCCATCTCTACCACTGATAACATCAATCTGGGAAAGGCTACTTATTACATTCTTCATAGCATTATATACGATAGAATCGATTCTGCCCTCTGCTAAAGCGACTGAGGAGTTTAAGGTCTGTGCAAACAAAATCGGGTTTTTGATCTTCCATAATACATAACTGTCTGCCACCATCGTCTTCTTATCCATGGTAATTACATCAGATTCAGGCATATCATAGAATTGTATGTTCTTCGGAAGAACATCAACGGTTTCAATAAAAGGTGTTCTGAAGGTTAAGCCTGCTTCACTGATGACACGTTCTATTTTACTAAACCTTTTTACTAAGGTGTATTGATTCTCTTTTGTTACAATCGTAGCAGAAAATAATGTTATAACACCTGCTAATACGATAATTAATGCGAGAAGTGCGGTTAATCCTTTTGCTTTTTTCATTATTGTGCTCCTCCTTCCATTAAAGTATCTAACGGTAACAGCTTCTGAATCTCTGAATCACCGCTATCAATAATTACTTTGAGTGAAGGAAGTACATCCTCCATCGCCTCATAGAACATTCTCTGCTTCGTAATTAGAGGATACTTCATATATTCTTCAAACATCTTATTGAATTTGGATACTTCTGCATTCGCTTCATTCATACGCCTAGTCTTTGTAGTCTCAGCTTCCTGAAGAATCTTATCTACCTGGGCATCCGCTTGAGGAAGCTGCTCATTACGATATTTATTCGCGTTATTTACTGCAGTATCTTTTGCCTGCTTTGCAGTCTCTACAGACTTGAACGCTTCCATAACTGCATCTGTCGGCGGTTCTGAATCCTGTATCGTAATGTTGACCAACTGAATACCAATGTTCTGACTATCCAGCTTTTTCAAGATATCTGCCTTGATTGCTGATTGGATTTCATATTTACCTGTGGTAATTACACTGTCTACATCATAGCCACCTACGATCATTCGGATACTGCTTTGTGCAATATTCTTAAGGATGATAACCGGCTCTTCGGATGCATACAATGCTCTAACCGGATCAGATACCTTATACTCTACGAAGAAGTCAACATTAACAAAGTTAAAATCCTTCGTGATCATCATGGATTCGAGTTCATTCTTCTCGTTCGTTTCCATGTCATAACCGATGGATAAGCCCTTAATTGTTGTATCCACCTTCTGTACCTTCTGTATTAGAGGTATCTTAAAATGTAAGCCCGCAGCACTTACTGTCTTAGCCTTACCGAACGTAGTAACCACTGCCTGCTCCTGCTCTTTAATAGTAAAAAATGAGCTAGAAGATATTATTGCTGCTAATATGATTAGAACAAGGAGGATCAACAACTTACCAAATCGCTTCATAAAGCTGCCTAATCCATTCCCTGAAGGAAAATCATAAACTTTCTTTTCTTCCATATTCTTTCTCTTCCTTCCTTTTATGTGAATTTCTATGTTATTTTCGGATTTGTCCGTTTCCGAAGATAATATATTTGATTGTTGTTAATGCTTTTAAGCCCATTGGTCCTCTGGCATGTAGCTTCTGTGTGCTGATACCGATCTCTGCACCAAAGCCAAATTCATACCCATCTGTAAATCTGGTAGAAGCATTAACATATACTGCCGCTGAATCTATCTCATTCAGGAATTTCATTGAACGATCGTAATCCTTTGTTACGATTGCTTCTGAATGCTTGGTACTATAATAATTGATATGGGCAATTGCCTCCTCAATACTATCAACCACCTTTAAGGATATCATCTTATCCAGGTATTCTGTTGCATAATCTTCTTCTGTTGCAGGAACTAAACCGGTATGTATAGCACATGACCTCTCATCACCACGTATTTCAATCTCCTTATCATGTAACCGGTCATAGAGTAATGGGATAAACTCTTGATACACCTTGGAATGAATTACTAAGGACTCACAGGCATTACATACACCAAGACGCTGTGTCTTCGCATTATCTATGATAGCAAGAGCCATTGCAAAATCAGCAAATTCGTCAACATATACATGGCAGTTGCCTGTGCCTGTCTCAATTACGGGTATTGTACTATGTTCGACAGCTGTCTTAATCAGTCCTGCACCTCCGCGAGGGATTAATACATCAATATAAGCATTCAGCTTCATAAAGTCTCTGGCCGCTTCCCTGGAGGTATCCTCTACTAAGGATACTGCATCTTCCGTGACCCCTGCTATAGTAAGTCCATGACGGAGCGCTGTTACAATTGCTTTATTGGAATTAATTGCATCACTGCCACCGCGAAGGATCACAGCATTGCCGGTCTTAAAGCATAAAGCAAAAGCATCTGATGTTACATTAGGTCTTGATTCGTATATAATTCC
Organism: Herbinix sp.; assembly: GCA_029239365.1. GTDB lineage: Bacteria > Bacillota > Clostridia > Lachnospirales > Lachnospiraceae > Mobilitalea. The sequence continues at coordinate 6,589 of JAQZBA010000201.1, forward strand.
AACAACACCTAAGGGAACTACCTTTTGGCCTATGGTTAGTCCATTCGGACGAACTGTCATGGATAATACCTCACCTATCGGATCCGGTAAAGCACAGATATCTAGGATACCGTCCGCCATTCCCTGTAAGCGTTCGAAAGACAATCTTAAGCGATCAATTAACGAGCTTTTCACTCCGTTCGCTACTGCCAGCGTTACATCTGTTTCATTCGCAGCAAGTATCTCTGTCTTAGCATCAAGTAACGCTTGTGCACAAGCTCTTAGTGCATTCATTTTTTTCTCATGGCCTAGTAGATTTAATTCAGTTGCTGCTTTCTTAGCATTACTTCCCAGCTGTTCGAGATAATTCATATTACTCCTCCTCTCATTTTCTAACCATAATCTATGGTTCGATTGTCAGTAAGGTAAGTCCAGATGAATGTGTATGATAATTATAATATTCTTTCTGACTTTTGATACCTGGACCATCTATGTAATCCATCAGGTAATTACTTATCTGCATTGTATTTGTCTTGTCGGTG
>JAQZBA010000202.1 GCA_029239365.1 Herbinix sp.
AACACTTCAAGCTCTGTTATTGGAATTACAGGGTCCGGACTGATAGGATGTTCGCCTAGCAGCTTCTCCATCCAGATCATATCATACCAGGTCTCGAACTTATAACCGCATTGTGTAAAGTGTCCCACTTTCTTATAACCCAGATGTTCATGAAAAAGGGTACTCGTATTGGTGAGGTAAGGATCCTCAACCATAGTATAAGCGATGCATGCATTAAGGTTAATAATGTTCTGTTTTTTCAGGATACCCTCTAAGGCATAGTATAATTTCTTGCCATAGCCTTTTCCTTGACATTCCGACTTGAGATAAATCGTTGTCTCGACCGCCCAATCATAGGCAGCACGGGCTTTGAACTGAGATGCATAGGCATAACCGATCATCTTACCTTCTGCAATCGCTACCAGATAAGGATATTTTAGTAAAGTTTGTCTCATTCTCTCGGTGAAATCTGCTACCGAGGGCACATCATATTCAAAGGTGATGGCAGTATCGGTGACATAAGGAGTATAAATCGATAAGAGTTCTTCTGCATCCGCCGTTGTCGCCAGGCGTATGGTAAGGTCTGTTTGCATATGTGTTCCTTCTTTCCTGATGTATGTTCTGAAGCGGTGGGAATATCCCAATAAAATGATAGGATATTTATCGTTGAAGGATTTCCCCGATATTTATCTAGTATTATATTATATTTGACTTTGGATTTCTACTATAATTAAGAGGTCGTATTGAACAATATACTTTCCTTTGGTAGAATATAGAAATAAATAGCTTGCGCCACAGTGGATGGAGATACGAAGGCGGAATTGTGGGAGGGTAAGGAGACGTCAATGAATATTATATATGATAATAATTTGAAGGTGATCGATTACAATCATCTGCGCACTTCAGTGGGATGGAGCCCTGTTCCGGAGAAGCAGGCGCAGGCCGGTATCAATGGATGCGGTTTTTTGATAGCTGCCAAGGACGGTGATAAAACGGTCGGTATGTCCAGAGTATTAACAGATGGTGGCTGTGTGGCTCTAATTCTTGATGTTGTGGTGCTTCCCGAATATCAAGGGCAAGGAATAGGAAGAACACTAATGCAGGAGGTTATGAACTACATCAATACCCGATTGGGAGAAGATGAGGTGAGTCACATCTGTTTAATGGCTGCGAAGGGAAAAGAAGGCTTCTATCAGAAGTTCGGGTTTGAATTACGTCCGAATGATAAGAGTGGTGCCGGGATGACACAGTGGATAAAAAGAGAAAGAGAAACTTAATCGAAACTTGAGAGAGGATTAAGAAGCTTGAGAGATGATTAAGTAGCTATGAAACTTGAGAGAAGATCAAGAGGAATGAGAGCAACTTGAAAGTAGCTTGATTGATTCTTTTGTGAGACTTGAGATCAGATTAACCTAAGACTTATTATTTAGATTTACATAGAATGGAGGATACCATGATTTTATCAGCTTCCCGCAGAACAGATCTGCCGGGATATTATTCCGAATGGTTTTTAAACCGCCTCAGAGACGGGTATGCTCTCTACCGTAATCCGATGAATCATGCTCAGATCTGCAGGGTGGAGCTGTCACCGGAGAACATTGACTGCATTGTATTCTGGACCAAGGATCCTTATCAGATGATGGATAAGCTGGAACAGCTGGAGCAATTGGGTTATCACTATTATTTTCAATTTACGCTAACTCCTTATGGTAATGAGATTGAGCCAAAGCTTAGGGACAAGCAAGATATCCTGGCAACCTTTCAGCAGTTATCGAGGAGACTGGGTAAGAACAGAGTGCTCTGGAGATATGACCCAATCATTCTTAATGATGATTTTACTATGGAATATCATAGACAGCAGTTTGCTTATCTGTGTAAGGAGCTTTCCGGCTATACGGACATTTGTACAATCAGCTTTGTTGACCAATATGCTAAGCTAAATCGTTCAGTGAAGGAGCAGGTGGTAAAAGAGATTACCACACAGCAGATGCACTTGCTCGCAACAGATTTGGTACGGATTGCGAAACAATATCATATCGAGCTCCGTGCTTGCTGCGAGACCATTGATCTGTCTAGTGCTGGAGTTATACCTGCCTCCTGCATTGATAAGTTGCTAATCGAACAGGTCTGTGGACATCCGATTACTGCTAAGAAGGACAAGAGTCAGCGTAGTGGCTGTGGCTGTATCCGGAGTGTAGACCTCGGAGCCTATAACACCTGTATGCATGGCTGTATCTATTGCTATGCGAATCATAGTGAGACTTCTATTCTCAGGAACTGTGCCAAGCATGACCCGAATTCACCGATGTTAATCGGTAACATAGATGCGGAATAGATTACAATTCAATGTAGTTAAAGGATAATAGTATGTAAACCATCTAGATGTTAAACTATAAGGAAGATGGAGATGAATTATGAAGATTGATCGATTGCTTGGTATTGTAATGATACTGCTTCAAAAGGAGAAAGTTACCTCACCTTATCTGGCAGAAAAGTTCGAAGTATCGCGAAGAACAATCAATCGTGACATAGAGGATTTGTGCAAGGCCGGAATTCCGGTGGTAACGACCCAAGGCGGCAACGGAGGAATATCGATAGCCGATGGTTACCGGATAGACAAGAGTGTGCTGACTTATCAGGAGATGGAGCATGTAGTGACAGCTCTGAAGGGTATGGACAGTATAACCACATCGATAGGAACCGAGCAGCTCCTGAACAAATTCTTTATCAAGAAGGATCAAGTAATAGCAGTTCGGGACAGCATTATCATTAATCTGTCCTCCCATTATAAGAATGATCTGACCGGTAAAATAGCATTAATTAAGGAGTCAATCCTGGAACACCATCAGGTATGCTTCCGCTATTATAGCAGTAAAGGTGACAGTCTGCGCATCATTGAGCCTTATTATCTCACCTTCCAATGGGAGTTAAAGGATACCAATATTGTATTCTGTCCGAGGGAGATAGAGGAGGATTGTAAGGATTTTAATCAATACTTTAAAGATGAGTTCCAGGTTACCCTGCTCTTTGATCCAAGTGTGAAATACCGACTGATTGATGAATATGGCATAGAGTGTTATACAGAACAAGCTGACGGTAGACTTCTGTTTCGGACCGGGTTCGCGAATAAGGATTACATGCTAAGCTGGATACTTGGCTTTGGTGCTACAGTTGAGGTTGTCTATCCCAAGGGATTTAAGCAGGAAATGAAGAAGATTGCTGAAAATATTCTGAATCATTACCTTTGAACATGACATACCTATGTCGCGTTCTTACATTATAATTGAGTGATAGACATGGCGATATGGCATAGAACAATGCTTCGCTATTGCCTAGAGAGAGGAGCAAATCTATGACCTATGAGGAGATCAAAAGCTATTGCTTGGCGAAAGGTGGTGCTTATACAGACACTCCCTTCGGACCCTTTCCGGTCTGCTTTAAGGTAAGCAATCGTATCTTCTTAGAGTGGTACCCTGAGGGAAAGATTACACTTCGATGTGATCCGGTACTATCAGACCATTATAGGAGAAGCTATCCGGGGATTATTATCGTAGGATATCATTGCCCGGATCGTCAGAAGCCTTATAAGAATACAATATACCTGGACAGAGGGTTGGACGAACGATTGCTCCTTGATATGATTGATATCTCCTATGAAGAAGCAGTGAAAAGGCTTCGTAAGCAGGACAGAGAGATGCTTCCAAGAACAGATTAATTGTAATTCGTGACAGTAGAAAGTTACTAAGAATGCTTTCTATCGTTAGACAAGAAAGGTGAGGGCAAAGAAATGGTACAGAATAATCTATATGAGCAAGTACGTAATTGGATTTATCGTAATGCGAGACCTCTTGACTTTGCACGTTGGCAATATCATTTTGAAGGTGGAAGTCAGGAGCAGGTAATTACTATTTTAGAAAGCTATCAGAATGAAGATGGTGGTTTTGGACATGCGTTGGAGGCAGATGCCTGGAACCCATATTCATCTCCAATTCAGACGTTTCATGCATTGGAGATACTACGAGAGCTTCATTTTACTGATGGATCTCACAAGGTAATACAAGGTGTGCTAAGGTATCTGGCAAGTGGTCAGGATATGGAGGGTGATATTTGGCTAAATAATGTGCAAAGTAATAATGATTATCCCAGTGCACCCTGGTGGAAGGTCGGGGATGAGAGCTCCGGTCATAATCCGTACAACCCTACCGCTGGACTTGCCGGCTTCGCATTGTGTTATGGAGAGAGAGACAGTGAACTATTTGAGACATGTGCCCGTATTGCTAGGGATGGAGTGAAGTATCTTCTTCAGGTTGAAGAGATTGATATGCATGTTCTGATTTGCTTTATCGCACTTATGGAGTATTGTGAGCAGGCGCAGATAACAGATATCATAGATCTGGCAGCCATGAAACAAAAACTTATGGAGCTGGTTCAAAAGGCAATAACGAAGGATACCGATGTCTGGTCTACTACCTATTGCTGCAAGCCTTCTCAATTCTTTAACAACCCGGACAGCATCTTCTATCCGGGCATGCAGGAAATTGCTGACTATGAAAGTGAGTTCATCAAGGAAACCCGCAACGAAGATGGAGTTTGGAACATCACCTGGGGTTGGGATAGTTACCCGGAGGAATGGGCAATCACGAAGAACTGGTGGAAGAGTGAACTGGTAATCAAGAATATGAGAATTCTGAAGAATTATAGGCTGCTCTAGATATATCGGTAATATAATAAGAATTAAAATTAATAAATAGAAACTGGTAAATATCATGAAGCAAATACTAAGAAGCAAATATAAAAAGTAAATATAAGAAGTAATTACTAAGAAGCAAATAAAAATAAGCTCTATTGAGAGAAATTGTCTCAATAGAGCTTATTGAATTTATAATAGTGATTTGATTAATCGTTTCCTCGCTAGTGCGAGAAATATCTCAGAGAACTTGTGAGCAACGATTAACAGTAATGCTAGCAACTACAACTCATATTCTAATATTGTTGTTTCCTTCATATTCAATATCTCGAAGACTCGGTCACGGACACGAATGAAATCATCACTCGTCCGATCCCTGCTGGTTGGCAGCTTTACGGGAATAATCTCTTTGATTTTACCTGGATTAGGAGTCATGATTACAATCCTGTCTGCCAGATAAACCGCTTCCTCAATATCATGGGTAACAAACAAGGTGGTTTTCTTGTGAGATTTTGTGATCTCTAAGATATCTTTTTGCATCTTTATTCTTGTGATAGCATCCAAAGCTCCGAAGGGTTCATCCATGAATAGGATATCCGGATTGACAGCCAATGCTCTTGCGATTGCAACACGTTGCTGCATTCCCCCGGAGAGCTGGTGAGGGTGGCTTTTCTCGAACTTACTTAGTCCAACCAGATGAATGTACTTCTTCGCAATTGCTTCCCTTTCATTTTTCGGCAGCTTAGTTGCCTCTAACCCAAGCTCAACATTTCTAAGTACGGATCTCCAGGGAAGCAATCCATAATTCTGAAAGATGGTTACGTATTTGCTGGTTGGAGCAGTCACTAATTCCTGATCAATCTTGATATATCCTTGATCCAAGCGTTCAAAGCCTGCTATGGAATTCAGCAGCGTGCTTTTGCCACATCCACTGGGGCCAAGCAGGCAGACGAATTCACCCTTCTCGATCTCAAGAGAAATCTTGTCTAGTACCTGCAATTGTTCGCCCTTTTGCTGGAAGGTTTTCGAAACATCTCGGATTTCAATTTGCATTGTACTTGCCCCCTTCCTTAGCTTCCTTACCCCAGTTACTTAATATCTTCTTCTCAATTACTTTAATTAAGGAATCCAGAAGCAATCCAATGATGCCAATGATTACGATTGTGGCAAGCAGATGATCCATTCTTAGATTATTTCTTGCATCAATGATCCGAAAGCCCAGACCGGACTGAGCACCGGTCATCTCACCGGCCACGAGGAAGACCCAGGCAGAGCCCAACGCAATATGGATGCTGTTCATAATCTGTGGAAATGCAGCGGGAAATACGATCGTAAATAATACACGGTGTCTTCGGATGCCAAAATTCTTCGCAACTTTTAAATAGATAGGATCAATATTACCTACGGAGGCTGCTGTGGTTAACAGGATGGGGTAAAAGGCGGCTATAAATATGATGACGATTGCAGGGATATCACCAATGCCAAACCAAAGTACGATAAACGGAAGCCAGGCAATAGGTGAAATTGGCCGCAACACCTGAATTATCGGATTCACATAATTGAATACTCTGGGAAACCAACCAAGTAATAAGCCCAATAATATTCCGGATGCAACAGCCAATAGATAACCTATAACAAACCGATACATGCTTGCGCCGATATCCTGATATACATCCTTGTGTAAGAACATGGTTACGATTGCCTTACCTACACTGAAAGGTGCCGGAAACAATGCTTCCTGAAAGCCTCCAATCAGGTAGATAAGCTGCCATAAACCAATAAATATGAGTAAGGATACAACAATATGCTTTAGGGTCTTCATCCTTCACCTCCTATCATTGCGGGATGGTGTATATAAAATCCTCATAACTTGGAACGGTATCAGTAATACGGTAGGTTTCCATTTTCTCTATTAAGGTTGCATAAGCATCCTCAGTAATGATCAGATCGTCAAAACGGATCCACTGTAAGGAAAGATCAATCACATCCTCCTCCACCGTCAGATACTTCTTAGCGATATCATTCGCACTTGTTTCAGTTAACTGATTACCTGCTTCAATGTATTGTTTTGCGAAGGTATTAGCGACGTCCGGATTATTATTGATAAAGTCCTCCCTTAGCACCAATCCACAGCACAGGGAATCCTCCCAGAGATCACCTGACTGGTATAAGGACTTTCCAACTCCCAAGGATACAGCCTTTGCTCCAAAGGGTTCTGCAACACTATATCCGGAGATCTGACCTCCTGCAAGTGCGGATGGCATTTCTGCCGGAGGCAATTCTACAACCTCAACATCCTCAATTGTCAAACTGTTTTGAGTTAACATTTCATTCAATAAGATATTATGAGAGGACAATCTGTGCGGGATAGCAAACTTCTTGCCCTTCAAATCAGCCACAGAATTGATATCATTGGCTACGATAATTGCATTACCATCTCGATGTCCTAAAGCAATCGCTTTTAGGCCGATACCCTGAGATTTAGCCTTCATCGCTAATTCGATCAGAAGGGATGCACCATCCACCCTACCGGAATTAAGTGCATCCAGTAATTCAGGCCAGGAGCCGAATTTTACTAACTCAATCCGAACTGTACTGACAACGTTTTGTTCCAGCAATTCCGTAGTCTCAAAGAGTGGGATAGCATGGGTAAGTGGTAGATAAGCAATCTTTATGACGCTTTTTTCTGATGCTTGTGGTGTTGCTTCTTGTTCTGAGGTATCTGTTGTAGTTGTATCGGCAGTAGCTGTCTGTTCCGTTCCTTGTGAAGCTGTTTCTTCCTTATTCTCTGCCGGCTTTGATGAGCAGCCTCCAAGAATTAGGGTTGTAATTAAAGCAATAGCGATTAATTTCTTATTTTTCATATTATTCTCCTTTATCCCATCCAAGTTTTTGGCGTTTCTCCTTTAAATCTTTCACGATCTGATGTGCCAATGCAACATAATCCACGTTAACAATCATTTCCGAACCAAGAATGTCCTTGGTGCCTGTTGCCATGAACTCTGTTACCGCATCAGAGCCTTGCGTTGCTGCATATACACTATGATAAGAGTTGATACCCAACAACCGGAAGGACATCGCAGCACAGATTCCCTTTTCATTACTCCATTCCGGACTGATGAAAGCATAAGGCATATCCTTACTATCTGTTCCGATACTGCCTGCAGTCTGATTGAACAGTGCAGAGGCTCTTGCATTGTCGAGGCATTCGCCCATATGCCATACCGGAGGAACATTCTTTAGGAAATCTCTTAGGGGGGCACCTGTCTGGCCCAGGGCCTTCGTCGAGCAGTAGCCTAGTTTAAGCAAGGGGAAGGATGCACATCCATTTGTCATAATAAGAACATTATTCTCTAGTAGGATAGAGGCTACTTCAACAATTGCTTTTTCATAAATGATTCTGGGATTATTACATCCGACCAAGTTGACAATTCCTAAGATCTGTCCATCCTTAAGTGCCTCAGCGATAGTTTTTACGCTACCATAATGTTGATTCACCCACTCAACAGAGAAGCCCAGTTCAGCTTCCGCCTCATACCGGGGTATTTTCACAGGAACAGCCCTTCGGTCAACGAAGCTTTCAATTCCGCGTTCCACTATCTTGCGGGCAATCGAAGGAATCTCGTTCATATTGGAATGGTCATGCTTCAAGGCATAATGCTCAGCACCCGGAAGTCTGGCGGAATCACTTGTTGTAATAACAGTTGTCTTAAAGCACGCGGCTACTTCCATAATGGAAGGAAATACATCCTGTACATCCGCTACCCATAAATCCAAGGCGCCTGTTCCAAGTACTAATTCTGTTCCAACCGCATTAGAGAGCGGTATTACACCTCCATAACGGTACATAGCGGAAAGGCCGGAGCAGCAGATACCATAAAACTGTATCCCCAAGGCTCCTTTCTCTCTAGCAAGGTTCTGGTATTCCTCAGATTGCCCAACCTTGACAATTTCGCTTACTAAGAGAGGCGAATGACCATGAACCGCAATATTGACATAACCCTTCTTCAAAGCACCTAGATTTGCTTTCGAGGTACTTCGAGTGGGCAATCCATAGAGACTGTCCATGGCTATGCTGGAGCCTAGTACAGAGGACCATGCAAATGCAACTCCGGTCCGTAGGAATTGCTGCATTACATTTCTCCAATCGCCATCGGTCCCCGTACTGGTTCTATGGAGGCTTTCAAATACTTCATGATAGACGCTGATGGGAAGTAGGTCTAATTTGCTCCAAGTTTCAATTCGTTCCTTTGGAGCGAAGGCATGTAGTGTCTTATGCCTGTCAGGAACAGTTCTTGAGAGATCTTCCAGAAGAATATCCGCTACTTCGACTGCGAGGTCCTGCAGAGTCTTGTTTGTTGTATCTATACCAAACGCTTTCCCTACGGCTCTTAATTTTCCTTCTCCTTCGATTGGAAGACTAAGTTTTCCCTCCCCGGCAAGCTTAAGTGCCAGCATGCTTTCTCTTCCTCTTGCACCATGCGCAGCAGCACCGGCTGCTACTGCTCTCAGTAAGTTGCGGGCTACAATCAAGTCTGCATCTGCTCCGCATACACCCTTAGGCGCTTTCTTTGTAATTTTACAAGGACCCATGTAGCAGTTTTTACAACAGATACCTGCCATTCCGAAGGAACATTGTGGCTGCTGCTGATCAAATCTGTCAAAGATGGTTTCGATACCAAGCTCCTGCATCGTTAACAACATCTCTCGAACCGCCGGATCCGGTGTCTGTTCGATGACCTCCTGCTTGTTGGGAAATGTCTTACGGTACTCAGCAACCGCATGGAGATAATCATTGACTTGACCATGACTGTGATGATGATCATGATTATGTACATGGCTATGGGCAGCTTCTGCATAAGAATTATTACGGCTTGGTAGCGTCTGTCCTACCTTCGATACTAGGCTACCGCTTATCTTTGGTGTTTTTGTAGTCTTATTAGCAGCTTCTTTCATAGGTCTCCTTTATTCATAGTATTCAAGTATGAATAGTATGATATATTCTGGCGATTGATTTGTCAATCCATAAATTATTAATCTTTGTAAATGATTTAACGAAAATATATGAATAATTGTTTTACATAGTATTTGTTTGAGCTTGAGCCGGAATTGGCTTCGAGATGTTTCAATAATATGATTAAATAAATAATATAAAAAGGTATTGACTATATCGTAAATATACGATATAGTAGAAATAGAAATAGAAATAGAAATAGAAATAGAAATAGAAATAGAAATAGAAATAGAAATA
>JAQZBA010000203.1 GCA_029239365.1 Herbinix sp.
TCTTTTATTATTCTATTTTCTGAGAACTGTAAATTCTAATTAGAATAAAGGAAGGAAGCCGAAATACTTCGTATAGTTTCCTGTTCAGCGGTGCATTCTAAATCATAGACACAATTATAATTATATAAATCATGGAGGTATGTGGCATGATCGATGAACTTAAGAATGCAAAGGATAATGCGATGGGTAAAGGAAAGGAAACGATCGGTCAGAAGATGAATAATGATAACCTTGAACTTAAGGGAAAGCTTCAGACGATGAAATCCCAGGCCGGAGATAAGATGACGAATATGAAGGATGAGATGGCTGAGAAAGCCAATTATGTAATTGATTGGATGAAACCGGATAAGAAGGGCAACAAATAAGCTCTTAGAAAGGAGCATGGAATATGCCTGAGATTAGTAACTTTCTCGTATGGTTGGTTCTCGGTGGAGTATCCGGCTGGATCGGCAGTAAAATAACAGGAAATGATGATCGAATGGGGATTGGATGGAATCTGATCGTCGGAATTGTCGGTGCTTTTATCGGTGGCTGGGTGGCAGGAATCTTTGGACTTGGACCGGCGACCGGACTCAACCTGTGGAGCTTTCTTATCTCCATTGTAGGATCGGTAATTCTTCTATTATTAGTGAATCTGTTCCGTAGCAAATTAAAATAGCTTTAAATTCAATTAGAATAAGGATCGAGATCCCGCTAATTTAAGCCTTAAGTTAGCGGGATTATTATGTTTAAAATATTGCGTAATTTTTGTTGGATTCATGCTATAATAATAAAAAACAAACGGAGAAGCATATAGGGGGATTACTATGGACACAATGACGAAACTAAAGATAGGCAATGAGGAATATTTATTTGCTAAGGAATATCAGGAGAACGAAGGTTATCGCAGTTCTCTGAACCAATTGACTAGGAAGACCTTTAGCTTTGATTTTGAAGGCTGGTATCAGCAGGGCTTCTGGACGGATCGCTATCGCCCTTATTCCTTGATACATATGGATCAGGTTGTTGCTAATGTGTCCGTGAATCCCATTGATTTTATCGTTGAGGGTAAGGAATATCATACACTACAGGTCGGTACCGTTATGACCGATCCTGAGTATCGTAATAGGGGGTTAAGCAGGATACTGTTTGATATTATCATGGAGGAGTATGATGGCAGGTTTGACCTCATCTACCTCTATGCCAATGATACGGTACGTCAATTCTATCCGAAATTCGGATTTGTAGAGGCGCAGGAGTTTATCTATTCAAAGCAGTATAAGAAGAATGACAGATATGTCTTTCGCAAGCTGGATGGCACGACAGAAGAGGTTAGAAAGCTTCTCCTCCGGCTAACCGGTAATGCCAAGACGGTATCTAAGTATTCTATGATTCATAACCCGTATCTCGTGATGTTCTACCTTACTGCACCGATGGCAGAGTGTATCTATTACTGTGAAGAGCTTGACTTGGCGGCAGTGGTGGAGTATGAGGAGAAGTGTATGATAGTGGTCGATCTCTTAGGAACAAAGGACATTAATCCGGACGAAGTGATTGCCTCCTTGCTGGACCAGTCCGAGAGAAAGGTTCTTCTTGGCTTCACACCCAAGGATACGACTTCCTTCCAATGTGATCTGCTACAGGAGCCGGATACTACTTTTTTTGTAAAAGGGAATAATTTTATTAATCAGGGAAGGTTGCCGGTTTTATCCCATACATAAAGCAAACTAGAAGTTAGAATGGAGATACTTGATTATATGAATATACAGATTTTTGGTGCCGCTAAATGCTTTGATACTAAGAAAGCAGAGCGATATTTTAAGGAACGAGGAGTGAAGTTCCAATCCATAGATGTTGTGAAGTTCGGGATGAGCAAAGGTGAGTTAGGTAATGTGAAGCAGGCAGTCGGAGGTATCGATAAGCTGTTGGATACAAAGTCTCAGGATAAGAACCTGCTAGCCCTGCTGCAATATCTTTCCCCAGAGGATAAGGAAGCTAAGATTCTCGAGAATCCTAAGTTATTACAGACGCCTATCGTGCGAAATGGGAAACAGGCAACCGTAGGCTATCAGCCGGAGGTTTGGAAGGGCTGGGAGTAAATGGTTGAACTGGGAGTGTATGGAGAAGGAAGAACTTGCCAGCATTAAAAGACTGGGATATAATAATGTTGTGATCATAGATTATATCTACACACGAATTGACGCCAATCATGCAGTTATGTATACGAAGGGGGTAATTCAATGGAAAGTAGAGCTATTAAGATTTACGCACCTATGAATAAGAGAATCTCGATGAAGATTCTTCCAGGGCATTTTGCTACCAGTAACTCCCACATTAACCAGTATATCGACCTAACTACGATGAAGACAAGAATGAATGAAGCGGCAGAGGCAGCCAGAATATTGGCGAAGCAATATGTGAACGGTACGATTGTAGATACCATTGTATGTCTGGATGGCTGTGAAGTGGTTGGAGCTTTCCTAGCACAGGAGTTATCCGGTGCCGGCTTCCGTTCCATGAATATGCACCAGACAATCTATATCATCACCCCGGAATTCAACACCAATGGACAGATGATCTTCCGAAATAATAACCAGCCTTCCGTGTACAATAAGAACATTCTCTTACTGGCTGCATCAGCAACCACAGGTGATACCCTGAGGAAAAGTCTTGATTGTATCCAATATTACGGAGGAATCATTCAAGGAATTAGTGCCATCTTCAGTGCTGTTGATAAGATTGACAGTATTTCGGTACATTCCATCTACACTGCGAAGGATATCCCGGACTACAGAAGCTATAGCATCGGTGAGTGTCCTATGTGTAAGTCGAAACAAAGATTGGAAGCCATAGTCAATGGCCACGGCTATATGAAGCTATAATGAATACGATGGGTGATAAAATCTGAAGATATTGAAAACTCAACATATGTTTTATACGTTTAATGATTAATGATAAAAAGACGATTCTCAAACAATTATGTTAGAGAATCGTCTTTTACATAGTTAAAGAAGGTATTACATGAGTTAGTGATCAACAACAGTATTAATCACATGAATTTCTTCTTCTTGAAGAATATAAGACAGAGGATAGCGACAATAATACTTAGCAGGATAACATAGAGATATCCATACTTCCAAGGGATTTCCGGCATTGCTGCGAAATTCATGCCGTACCAGCCAACGATTAAGGTTAAGGGCAGGAATACTGTGGTTACAACGGTGAATAATTTCATGATTTTATTCATGTCATTATCTAATTGGGCGTGGTACAACTCTCTTACATGGATGCTGTATTCCTGCAACATTCGAGTGTTATTACTAAGTCTAGCCGCTCTTCCGGAAAAAATCCTAAAATAATGGAGGTTTTCCTCCTGAAAGATATCCAAAGCATTTTCTTCCAGCTCTTCGCCTATGGCTATGAACTGTTGGTAGAAGTTATCCAGTATAGTTAATTTTTTACGTATTTCAGTGATTTTACAGTTAAAGTCCTTATCAAGATTTCTTTCGTTAATCTTATCCTCGTGAGCACCGATTTCATCTTCAATATCGGCAAGTGGTGAATTGTCATCGGTAAGAAAACGCTCCAAAAAGTTGAATAGCAATCGTTCCAGAGATAATTTATTCAAGTTCAGGTTTTCGAGAAGCTCTAGAAACTTAACTTTTGTACTTTCATCCTTATCCTTTATGATAACGATAATGATGAGATTTTTTTTGATATAAATTGCTATTCTATCCTGTACCTTGATGAATTGGCCCGGATTTATGGCGGCGATTACACCAAATAGATAATCATAATAGGAATTTAATGTACCATGAAGATGCTGAGAATCGTTTTTACATTCTTCTACGGTGAGATTGGAAAAGCCGAGAGTGCTATAATTGTTCTCCAATTCCGTAAGCGAAATCATACCGACAGTCAGACAGTCAGGTTTAATATCCTTCAGCTTGATTCTCTTTATTTCATCAGTAATTTGGTAGTACATTGCTTCTCTCCCTTCTTGACAAAATCTATGCCAAGCATCAAGTAAGTACTTTTCTTGTTATTATATTTACCATTCTTTTAAGATTATATCATCATTACAAGCTTTGTCAAATCAGCTTTTATCGTTGCAGTACATGGAGGGCGTGTTGAGTAACGATGGACTACTTGGCAATATAATAAAAACGTAGTGAGCATACTACAAGCTTGCTTGTAAGGATGCGATCGGAGTGAAAGTTCATGGACAGTCCTTTTGTCCATGGAATAATAAAGTGATCGATCAATTCCTCATGTTTTGCTGAAATCGTATGGCAGAGAAGGAGTAGTTAGTATATAATAGAGATTGGTCGTTTATAAAATACAATATAAAAAATAGAAAATACAGTAAGGAGATTTACTATGGCGTTATTACATGTGAACTTTTTTTCGGATGTATTAGGAATGAGCATGAATATGGATGTAATATTACCTCAGCGAACCAAAGGACAGATTGGTATGAAGGGAAATAGTAGGGGTGAGAAATATCCCGTACTGTATCTGCTTCATGGAATGAGTGATGATCATACCATATGGCAGAGAAGAACCTCAATTGAACGATATGTTAGTGAACTTGGAATAGCAGTTGTTATGCCATCGGTACATCTGAGCTTTTATACAGATATGAAATACGGACTAAACTATTGGACCTTTATCTCACAGGAACTGCCTACGATCTGTAGAGAGTTCTTTCCGAATATGTCTGACCGTAGGGAGGATACCTTTGTGGCCGGGCTTTCCATGGGAGGCTATGGTGCCTTGAAGCTTGGATTACGTGCATCGGATACCTTTGGCGCGGTTGCTTGCCTCTCCGGCGCTTTGGATATGGTAGCAAGTCTGAAGGGTGGAGCAATCAGCGATCCAAGCGGAGTATTTCGTAACATCTTTGGATCAGTCGAGGAGATGGTTGATTCCGAGGAGGATCTGATGGCGGTTGCCGGAAGATTGAAAGAGAGTGGGAAGCCCCTTCCCAAGGTCTATATCTGGTGTGGGACAGAGGATTTCCTATATGAACACAATCTTACCGCGAAGCGAAGACTTATGGAGTTAGGCTATGATCTAACTTATGAGGAGTCAGCGGGAGATCATCAGTGGTGTTACTGGGACGAGAAGATCCAAAGGGTATTAGAATGGCTGCCCTTGTAATGTAAATGGAGGAAAATGTTGTGGGAGACAAAGCGGAAGAGAAAGTTACGCAGCAAAAATCATATACGAAGGTCATCGACTATATAAAGCTGCAGATACGTGCAGGCAATCTGACCTCAGGCAGCAAGCTGCCCGCAGAACGGGAATTGTCTCAGATATTAGGCATTAGCCGGAATTCTGTTCGTGAAGCGATCAGAACATTAGACATTATGGGTGTTATCTCTAGTCAGCAGGGAGCAGGTAATTATCTCACCGGCAACTTTGAGAATAACTTGGTGGAATCCTTGTCCATGATGTTCTTGCTCAACCAGATTGATTACCAACAGATAAGCCAGCTTCGCCGAGCACTGGAGATGCAGGCACTTACGTTGGCCATTGATAATATAACGGAGGAGCAAATTCAAGAATTAACCCTAGTTGTAGCTGAGCTGGAGCATACGACGGAGGAGAATAATATTATTTTGGACAAAAAGCTACACTATACCATAGCAACAGCTTCTCAGAATATACTGATTACGAATATCCTTCAAGCCTTATCCGACCTTATTGATCAATTTATTGTGGATCTGCGAAGAGAGATTTTAAGCTCTCCGGATAGTAAAATTATCCTGCAGGAAGCCCATAATGGGATGATGTTAAGTCTGATTCACAGGGATAAGAATATGGCCAATGAGGCTATAAATAAGCACTTTGGTATAATTGACGAAAAACTGAGAGATAATGCAGATAGGATTAGGAGATAGTACATACCTGCCAATTTCGGTTTCGGCTCTTTGTTAAAAAAATGACGTTTGTTGACAGCGGTAAGAAAGGAAAGTATAATAAAATTACTAAGTGGTCCTACCAATTTTAGAGTTGCATAACTCTTAGTTTTAGCTACCGATGCGAGCGATATTTCCTATACTGCAGATGAGGATTTATATTGGAATAATGAGAAGCTGAAAAAGGCATCCACTATTCATACGCATACGGGTAATTAAGAACTTAGTTGTGCAACCTTTCTTTTTCAGTAAAAATTGGTAGTACCAATTTGAAATCAATTTTTCTATCAAAAATGAAAGTGAAGGCTTACTATCTTTTCACTTATGCGCAGATTGCGCTGGAATGGAGAAAATTATGAACATGACATTAGCATTTATATTAGCCTTATTACCGATTATCTGGTTGATCATCGCACTAACTGTCTTAAAGATACCTGGCTTTAAAGCCTGTATGATCGCACTGGTAATCGCGTATGTTCTTGCGGTATTTGTCTTTAAGATGCCTTTATTCGAGAGCGTGACTGCAGTAGCCGAAGGGGCTGCGCTTGCTCTGTGGCCAATCATTATCGTCATTATAGCTGCAATTTTTACCTATAATGTCTGTGTATCAACCGGCAATATGGAAGTAATTAAGAAAATGTTAGCTAGCGTTACAAAGGATAAAAGAGTTTTGGTATTGTTTATCGCCTGGGGCTTTGGTGGCTTCATGGAAGGTATGGCTGGCTTTGGAACAGCAGTTGCAATTCCTGCCAGTATGCTCTGGGGATTAGGCTTTGATCCGGTATTTGCAGCAATTGTATGCTTGATCGCCAATGCAACACCGACAGCCTTTGGTTCCATCGGAATTCCGACAACAACACTCTCCAAGATTACCGGCTTAGATGTGTTTGGCTTATCTACTGATACAGCAACAATTTTAATCCCGCTTATTATACTAACTCCCTTCATCCTGGTGTATCTGACCGGCAAGTCTAGAAAAGCATTTAAGGGTGTAATAATGATTACCCTGATCTCCGGTCTGTCCTTCTTAATCCCGGAATATCTGGTAGCAAAATATCTTGGAGCAGAGCTTCCTGTAGTAATCGGTTCTGTATGTTCCATGCTTGGTACTTTTATTGCAGCTAAGATTTTTGGCAGAGGTGAAGTGGACCCGCAATATCGTGTTACCGTCAAGCAAGCGTTCACTGCTTGGAGCCCTTTTATACTAATCTTTATCCTGCTACTTTCAACCTCTAAGCTGATCGCACCGCTCAACGAGCTTCTTGCCTTAGTTAAGACCTCAGTGCATATCTATGCTGGCGAGAATGCAGCTCCCTATACCTTCTCTTGGTTAGCTACTCCCGGAGTTTGGATCATCCTAGCAGCCTTCGTCGGAGGTAAGCTGCAGGGTGCAAGCTTTATTGGTATGATTAAGATTTTTGGAAAGACCATCCTACAGTTAAGTAAGACAATCATAACAATCATCTGCATCATGGCAACAGCAAAGCTGATGGGCTACAGTGGTATGATTTCTGCCATCGCACTGATGTTTGTTACTGTAACAGGACCTTTTTATCCGCTGTTTGCACCTTTCCTTGGAGCAATCGGAACCTTTGTTACCGGTAGTGGTACTTCGGCAAGTGTACTGTTCGGAGGGTTACAGTTAGAAACCTCCATCGCATTAAACTTGAATCAGTCCTGGATAGCCGCTTCCAATACAGCAGGAGCGATCACTGCGAAGATGATATCTCCGCAGAGCATCGCAATCGCAGTGGCAGCAGTTAGCCTTCAGGGTAAGGAAAGCGTTTTACTGAAGGGAACGATTAAATATTTCATTTTGTTTGTTGCAATAGTTGGAATTGTCACCTTCATTGGGGCAAGACTTTTAGGCTAAATAGGTAGAAGAAAACCAATCACTCGGAAAGAACTCGCGAGACGGCTTCTTTCATCAGATATTGTGAGGGCGTATAGCGCCATAATGGAGGTAAGTATGAATATTTTAGTATGTATTAAACAGGTACCGGACAGCAATAAGGTTGAGGTAGATCCGATTACCGGTGTATTGAAGAGAAATGGTGTTGAATCAAAGATGAATCCTTATGATTTATATGCGATTGAAGCAGCACTTCGAATTAGAGATGAGATGGGTGGCAAGATTACTGCCCTAACCATGGGACCGGGACAGGCAGCCAGCGTAATCCGTGAAGCATTTGCTATGGGTGTGGATGAAGGTGTTCTGATCTCTGACCGTAAATTTGGCGGAGCCGATGTATTAGCAACCAGCTATACCATTTCCCAAGGAATAAGATTATTAGGTGAGTTTGACTTGATCCTCTGTGGCAAACAGACCACAGACGGTGATACCGCACAGGTTGGTCCGGAGGTATCCGAATACCTGAACATTCCAAGCGTATCGAATGTATCCAAAATCACGCAATTGGATGCAACCGCAGTTACAGTAGAGATGGATATGACCCATGATATAGAGATAGCTAAGATCCAGTTCCCCTGCTTGTTATCCGTAGATAAGGATATCTTCATGCCAAGACTGCCTTCTTATCTTAAGAAAGAGCAGACCAAGAACCGTGAAATCAAAGTCATCAGCTTGGAATTGCTGGAAGATAAAGATGAGAAGCATTATGGACTGAATGGATCACCGACACAGGTACAGAGAATCTTCCCTCCTGCAGTGAATTCCCATCGAGAGATTTGGGCAGGAACGCAAGGAGAGCTGTCAGACCGGCTGCACAACAAATTGCAGGAATTGAAATTTGTATAGGAGGAAAAGACAATGGCAAAATTAGTAATTAATCAGAGCTTAGTAGGCAATATTGAGGATATGATCACTCTATGCCCCTTTAATGCAATGGAGAATAAGAACGGAGAACTTTCGATCAATGCAGCCTGCAAGATGTGTAAAATATGTGTGAAAAAAGGTCCTAAGGGAGCGGTAGAATACGTAGAAGAAGAGACAGTGATGGTGGACAAAAGCCTCTGGAAGGGAATTGCAGTCTATGTCGATCATATCGACGGCAACATCCATCCGGTTACCTATGAGTTGATCGGTAAGGCGAAAGAGCTTGCAGCTAAGGTTAATCATCCCGTATATGCAGTTATGATGGGTAGCAAGATCACTGCTGAGAGCCGTGAACTGCTTCACTATAGTGTGGATAAAGTATTTGTATATGATAATGAGATATTAGATCGATTTAAGATTGAGCCATATACCGCAGTCCTTGAGGATTTTGTAGCGAACCTTCGTCCTACTGCAATCCTGATGGGAGCAACACCCGTTGGCCGTCAGCTTGCACCAAGACTTGCAGCCAGATTAAAGACCGGACTTACTGCGGATTGTACCATTCTTGATATCAGTGAAGAGACCGA
>JAQZBA010000204.1 GCA_029239365.1 Herbinix sp.
CTTACATGAATAAGCATATCGGAATTCAAGAATGGAATCCACCAACCCGGAATGACATTCTGTCAACCATTGGTTGCTAATTGAGTTCGTCCAAGGTTTTATCATACGCCGGTAGAAATTCTTCCATGAAGATACGGACTTCTTCCAGCTTCATCCCTCCTAATATCTCACGGAGTGACTTTTCTGCACTTATGAACTCACTATTGCCAGCCTTACGTTCTTCAATACACTTAATGAGGGCCGATAATTTATCTGCAGCCTTCACCAACTTCCACAGATAAGCCTCTTCCTCCAGAGGAAAGAATAATGACTCATAGCTTTTACGAATGTCCTCCGGCAGCATCATAAGAAGACGATCTGCTGCCACATGCTCAATTGCCTTGAAAGCTCCCTGAATGTTCTCATTAAAGTATTTGATCGGAGTTGGCATGTCACCGGTTATAATCTCGGTTGCATCATGATAGATACCAATAAGTGCCGCCTTCTCCGCATTCAACTGCTTCCCAAGTCGTTCCTTACTTATAATCGCCAGAGCATGGGCAAGAATACTTACCTCAAGTGAATGTTCACTAATATTCTCTGTAATCGAATTACGCATCAACGCCCAACGCTCGATGTACTTCATCCTAGACATCATTGCATAAAAACTATTCTCCATAGTGTCTCCTATCCTGTGTAATTGGTATTCTGTCTGCTGAAATCACCGATTATTTATTACTCAACGCTTTCTTCACATACATACCGGTATAAGACTTCTTGTTCTTAGCTATCTCCTCCGGTGTTCCTTGGGCAATTACCGTACCACCCTTATCTCCACCTTCCGGACCAATATCAATAATGTAATCCGATGTTTTTATCACATCCAAATTATGTTCGATTACAACCACGGTATTACCGGTATCCGAGAATCGCTTCAATATTTCGATTAGTTTATGAACATCTGCAAAATGCAAGCCCGTAGTAGGCTCATCAAGAATATAGATCGTCTTGCCGGTGCTTCTCTTGCTCAATTCCGTAGCCAGCTTAATTCGCTGTGCTTCACCACCGGATAAGGAGGTGGATGGATGTCCAAGACGCAGATAGGATAAGCCTACATCATTCAAGGTTTCTATCTTTCTTCGGATGGAAGGAACATTTTCAAAAAAATGTACTGCTTCCTCTATCGTCATATTAAGAATATCATGAATATTCTTATTCTTATAGCGAACCTCAAGGGTCTCTCGATTATACCTCTTACCGCCACACACCTCACAGGGTACATAGATGTCCGGAAGGAAATTCATCTCAATCTTCAGAATTCCATCACCGCTACAAGCTTCACAGCGACCACCTTTTACATTGAAGCTGAAGCGTCCTTTGGAATACCCCCGCATCTTCGCATCCTGAGTAGAAGCAAATAGGTCTCTGATCTGGTCGAATACACCGGTATAGGTTGCCGGATTGGATCTTGGTGTTCTACCGATCGGTGACTGATCTATATCAATAACCTTATCGAGTTGTTCGATTCCAACCATGCCCTCATGCTTGCCCGGAACGCAACGAGCACGATTCAGGTCTCTAGCTAATCTCTTATATAGTATTTCTGTAACCAAAGAACTCTTACCTGATCCGGAAACTCCGGTAACGCTGGTCATAATTCCAAGCGGTATATCAACATTAATATTCTTCAGATTATTCTCCGATGCGCCAAGAATGGACAGATAGCCAGTCGCCTTTCTTCTCTTCTTCGGTACCGGTATCTTGATACGGCCACTTAAGTAGGCTCCGGTAATTGATCTCTCCGAATTCATGATATCCTCTGCCTTACCTTGCGCAACCACCTCACCACCATGCTCGCCAGCACCAGGACCAATATCAATGATATAGTCTGCTGCAAACATGGTATCCTCATCATGTTCCACTACAATGAGTGTATTACCCAGATCCATCAGGTTCTTTAATGTCTTCAGTAATTTATCATTATCCTTTTGATGCAATCCGATACTTGGCTCATCCAAGATATATGCTACACCGACCAGACCCGAACCAATCTGGGTAGCCAGACGTATTCTCTGGGCTTCTCCACCGGATAAGGAGCCGGTAGCTCTCGCTAAGGTCAAATAATCAAGACCAACATCCATCAGAAAACTGATACGTGATTTAATCTCTTTCAGAACGATCTCACCAATCTTCAACTGCATCGTAGTAAGCTTTAAATCCGCCATAAAATGAACCAACTGGTGTATCGCATAATCTGTTACCTCAGAGATATTCTTATCTCCTACTGTTACTGCCAAAGCTTCCTTCTTCAGACGCCTTCCATTACACACACTGCAGGGATTCGTGTGCATAAAACTCTCGTATTCCTGTTTTGCTGACTCAGATCCGGTCTCGCGATAACGTCGCTCCACATTACGGATTAAGCCTTCAAAATCAACATCGTATACTCCGACTCCACGCTGGCCGCGATAATGAACCTTTACCGATTTGCCATCGGTACCATAGATGAAGATATGACGCGCTTCGTCAGAGAGCTTCCCATAGGGCGTATCTAAATCAAATTTATATTCCTTCGCCAAGGCTTCCATCACACATCTGGAATAACTTCCTTTATCTACAACAGACTGCCAGCCCGGTGCCGAAATAGCACCGTCAATAATACTCTTCGTAGGGTCACTGATTAGCAGCTCCTCTGCAAATTCCATCTTGATGCCGATTCCATGACATTCCGGACAGGCACCAAAGGGATTATTAAAGGAGAAGATTCTCGGTTCAATCTCATCAATACTGATTCCACAGTCCGGACAAGCGAAATTTTGACTGAAGGACAATTGTTCTCCATCAATAATGTCAACAAATAGAAGGCCTTCTGCAAGCTTTAATACATTCTCGATTGAATCCGAGAGCCGCTTCTCGATTCCTTCCTTTACAACCAGACGGTCTACGATAATCTCAATATTGTGCTTATTATTCTTCTCCAGCTTGATGTCTTCTGTTAGTTCGTATAGATTGCCATCCACTCTAACTCTTACATAACCACTACGCTTCGCCTGTTCAAACAGCTTGACATGTTCGCCTTTACGACCACGTACCACAGGTGCAAGAAGTTGGATCTTGGTTCCCTGAGGTAGAGACATAACCTCATCCACCATCTGATCCACGGTTTGTTTCTTAATCTCCTTACCACAATCCGGGCAATGGGGGATTCCTATTCTAGCATAAAGCAGACGAAAATAATCATAAATCTCTGTTACAGTTCCCACGGTTGATCTTGGATTACGGTTGGTTGACTTCTGGTCAATGGAAATAGCCGGAGGTAAGCCTTCGATACTCTCCACATCCGGTTTCTCCATCTGTCCAAGGAATTGTCTCGCATAAGACGATAGAGATTCCATGTATCGCCTTTGTCCTTCCGCATAAATAGTATCAAAGGCCAGGGAGGATTTACCCGAACCACTTAAGCCGGTCAGAACTACAAATTGATCTCTGGGTATATCGACATCAATGCCCTTTAAGTTGTTCTCCTTAGCTCCTCTAATTCTGATATAGTTCTTTCTATCTGTCATAAAATCACCTGTATAGTAACTCTTTCTTGTTAATTTATATAAATCGAAATGCATCGATTCACGTCCTTATAGTTCCAGTAATTGCTTCTTAAGTTCTACCATCTTATCTCTTAACTTGGCTGCTAATTCAAAGTTAAGCTCTGCAGCCGCCGTATGCATCTGTCTACTTACCGTCTTCACCACTTCTTCCAGTTCCTGACGGGACATGGATTCCAGATCTTTCTCAATATCCTTGATACTCTTATCGGCTCTCTTAGAGATACTGATCAGATCCCGAACCTTCTTTACGATCGTCGTCGGTGTAATTCCATTCGCCTCATTATAGGCTTGCTGGATCAATCTTCTACGGTTAGTCTCAGAAAGTGCTCTCTTCATGGAATCCGTCTCATGCTCTGCATACATGATAACATGTCCTTCTGAATTACGAGCAGCACGGCCGATGGTCTGGATGAGTGAGGTCTCAGAACGAAGGAAGCCTTCCTTATCTGCATCCAGAATTGCAACTAATCCAACCTCAGGAATGTCGAGACCTTCACGGAGCAGATTGATACCGACCAGCACATCGAATACATCCAAACGCATATCACGGATGATCTCTGAGCGTTCCAGGGTATCAATATCAGAATGCAGATATTTTACTCGGACCCCAACCTCACGTAAATAGGTGGTTAAATCCTCTGCCATTCGTTTTGTCAGAGTTGTTACCAATACCTTACCCTTCTTCGCAACTTCCTTGTTAATCTCACCCAGCAGGTCATCAATCTGTCCGGTAACCGGTCGCACTGTTACCACCGGATCCAAGAGTCCTGTCGGCCTGATTACCTGTTCCGTACGTAATAGTTCATGTTCACGCTCATATACGGAAGGAGTTGCTGAGACAAACATAATCTGACTAATCTTGCTTTCAAATTCCTCGAAATTAAGAGGGCGGTTATCAAGGGCGGAAGGAAGTCGGAAACCATATTCCACCAGGGTAGTCTTTCTGGATCGGTCTCCCGCATACATACCTCTGACCTGAGGCAGGGTAATATGGGACTCATCCACGATGATCAAGAAATCCTCCGGAAAATAATCCATCAGAGTGTGGGCGGGAGCACCCGGTTCTAATCCGGTCAGATGTCTTGAATAATTCTCAACACCGGAGCAAAAGCCGGTTTCGCGAAGCATCTCAATATCAAAGTTGGTACGTTCCGAGATTCTCTGAGCTTCTAACAGCTTGTCCTCACTCTTAAAATAACGGATTCTCTCTTCCAACTCCTCTTCAATGTTATTAATCGCTTTCTCCAATTTATCACGTGCAACAACGTAATGAGAGGCAGGAAATATAACCATATGCTCCAGACTTCCCTTAATCTCACCCGTCAACGTATCAATCTCCAAAATCCTCTCTATTTCATCACCAAAAAATTCAATTCGGACCGCAACATCCGCTGAAGATGCCGGGAATACCTCCACCACATCACCACGTACACGGAAGGTTCCGCGTTTAAAGTCCATATCATTTCGGTCATATTGTATCTCGATCAGCTTCTTAAGTACCTCGTCCCTATCCTTGGCCATCCCGGGGCGTAAGGAAATCACCATGTTCTGATAATCAATCGGACTACCTAGACCATAGATGCAGGAAACGCTGGCGATAACGATAACATCATTACGCTCGGTCAACGATGCTGTAGCAGAATGCCTCAGCTTATCAATCTCCTCATTAATGGCTGAATCCTTCTCTATATAGGTGTCAGTGGAGGGAACATAAGCCTCCGGCTGATAATAATCGTAATAACTGACAAAGTATTCAACCGCATTCTCCGGAAAATACTCCTTAAACTCGCCATACAACTGGGCTGCCAGGGTCTTATTATGTGCTATAACCAAGGTAGGCTTCTGAATCTGCTGAATCACATTCGCCATAGTAAAAGTCTTACCTGAGCCCGTAACTCCAAGAAGTGTCTGACACTGATTGCCAGCTCGGAATCCTTCTACAAGGGCTCTTATCGCTTCCGGCTGATCTCCGGTCGGTGTATACTCTGATGTTAATTTAAACTCCTTACCCACACGTACCTCCATAATGCTGACAGACAGCATCTCAATAACCAAGAAGAACGAGGAGTGAGCACCAGGGTGCGAGCTTCGCAGTTCTTCCGCCACTTTCCAGAATAAGCAAATATATATAATGTAAACTAGAGTATGCTCCGATCGCATGTTATCAAGCAAGCTTGTAGCATTCTCACTACGCTTTTATTGTATCATGAATGAAAATCATATTCATGATCTTCTGCTCCGATCGTATGCTATCAAGCAAGCTTGTAGCATTCTCACTACGCTTTTATTGTATCATAGCGGGGAGGTAAAATCAATATATTTTCGAATGTTTGTTCTATTTTCCTTCTACCTCTGAATCACTTTTCACTTCAGACTGTCGTTCTCCAGTGCTCTTTCGCACAGCATGGTAAATGCTCCCGCAAACCGCTCATTATCGGCACTAGTTCTTTTTTTTGCATGTCCTCCGATCCGTTCACCGGCTCTTCGGCATTTCTTAGCAATATCCCGTTCCATAAGTAATACATCTATATTATTATCCGTATAATTCTTACCACTGGGATGAATCGCATATGCCCCCTTCCCCAAAGCCATCGCTGCCACACCATAATCCTGGGTAACTACGATATCACCTCTAACCGTTCGGTTTATTAAAGCAAAGTCAACGGCATCCGGGGCTTTGCTCACAAGTATTATCTCGCTATAATCCGATGTAAGAATATGACTTGTATCAATCAACATCAGGACAGGGAGCCTATACTTAGCAGCAGTCTCCTCTATGATATCCTTAACCGGACATGCATCGGCATCCACCAATATCTTCATGGCATCCGTCTCCTTTCTCACTAAATCATTGTGTACTATACTAATCACAGCTCTTTAAATCTGCCTCTATGATAAAGGCTCAATCATTTGTCACAAATGTGTATCTTTTATCATTTACCTTAGTCCGAGTCCAAAGACCTCGGTGTAGGTCAGTTTCCCTTCGATTCGTTCTGATTTCATCAGACTGATTTTTGATACTCTCATCTGCATTGGCTGGATACTCTCTCCAAAAGCCTTACTGTCAAAATTCTTATCAACCTTAATTCTACGACCTAACGTAAGGTGTGGCTTATAATCCCGGTCATCAATATCGAAAAAGCCTGCTTCTTTCAGCTCCTTCACCAACTCTTGCTGGATCGTCCATAACACTTGATCCTTCTCCACACCGATCCAATAGATGTCTCCATCGTCCCGTTTGAAGCGCCCAAAGCCATCAATTGAAAGAGTAAACTGTGTCGCATCTGGCTTCCCGAGAACTCTACTCATCGCTTCCTTAACCTCAGTAAGACGTTTTGTCTCCCCAATAAAATTCACTGTA